>NZ_JBEZFT010000035.1:0-70166 GCF_040649595.1 Kribbella sp. NPDC048915
CCGATGATGATGCGTCTGAGCTGAGGAGGTCTCCCTCAACCAGACTCACCACGCCGAGCCCGCTGGCGCGCGAGCCGATTGCATGTCATCTTTTCGCGGGTCAGCAGCGCAGGAGATGCAGGGCTGGTAAGGACCCGGCGAACTGCGGCGGCCGGGTTGGCCGGGTTGGCCGGTTTGGCCGGGTTGGCCGGGTTGGCCGGACTGGCCGGACTGGCCGGGTTGGCCGGGTTGGTAGCTCGGCGCGGGTGGAGGCCGACCGCGTGCTGGTCGGCGTCTCCTGGGCGACCGCGGCCGTCGTGGGCGCTCGTGCGGGGTTATCCACTCGTACGCCGTTCCGCGGAGGAACTGTGGATCAGCGGGCGGTGATCTGGTCAGCGGTGTTCGACTCGCGGTGACGGCGCGGCACAGTGACGGCGCGGCGTGGTGCCGTCACGTGGGGCGGTAGTACGGCGTGGGTGGTTGCGTGGGGTGCTGGTGCGGCGTGGTGGTGCGGCGTGGTCGTGCGGCGTGGTCGTGCGGCGTGGTCGTGCGGCGTGGTCGTGCGGCGTGGTCGTGCGGCGTGGTCGTGCGGCATGGTCGTGCGGCATGGTCGTGCGGCGTGGTCGTGCGGCGTGGTCGTGCGGCGTGGTCCGTGCGGCGTGGTCGTAGGGGCCTCCGGGTTTTCCGCCACACGATGGGTTCACCCATCGTGTTGTGGGTTCCGCACCCTTCACACGGGTCAGGAACCCACAACACGGTGGGTGAACCCATCGCGTGGGCGCGAACGCGGTCGTACGGCGCGGCACAGCCCGGTACAGCGCGGGCGCCGACTTGGTCACCGAGACCCGTCCACGGATCGGTCACAAGAGCCGGATATCCCACGGCGTAGGAGCACGTCGGAAATCCCCCGGATCCCCCGGATCCCCCCGGATCCCCCCGGATCCCCCCGCTCCCCCCGCTCCCCCCGCTCCCCCCGACTCCCCCGCTCCCCCGGATCCCCCGACTCCCCCGGCTCCCGGTCCCGGACAGCTCAGACACCTGGAGGGACGGCACGCTCGACCCACCCGCACAGCGGTCACCAGAGCCGGTCGTCGCTTCGAGTGGAGGGTTGCTCATCCGAATTCGAGTGGGCACCCCCGACTTCACCGGGTAAGCGGGGTCCCGGTGGAGCTCAGGGGGTGAGGCCGGTGAGGGCGAAGAACTCGGCGCGGGAGCTCGGGTTCTCGCGCAGGGTGCCGTGCAGGGACGAGGTGACGGTCCGCGAGCCGGTGGCGCGGACGCCACGCAGTGACATGCACTGGTGCTCGGCCTCGATCACCACGCCGACCCCCTTCGGGGCGAGGTGGTCCTGGAGCCAGTCGGCGACCTGCTTGGTGAGCCGCTCCTGCACCTGGAAGTCCCGCGCGAACAGTTCCACCACGCGCGCTAGCTTCGACAGCCCGAGGATCCGGTCGCCGGGCAGGTACCCGACGTGGGCGACGCCCTGGAACGGCAGCAGGTGGTGCTCGCACAGCGACTGCACCGGGATGTCCTTGGCCAGCACGAGCTCGTCGTACCCCTCGTCGTTCGGGAACGTCGTGAGCTCGAACTCGCGCGGGGTCAGCATCTCCGCGTACGCATTGGCGACCCGGCGCGGGGTGTCCGCGAGATGCGCACTGTGCGGGTCCCGCCCGAGTGCGGTCAGCAGGTCCGCGACGGCACGCTGCGCGGCGGGAAGGTCGATCTCCTCCCGGCGGGCGACGATATGGAGGGGGACGGACTCGAGGTCGGCCGAGATCGCCATCTGCACACTCCCTGAGGTTTCAGCGAACTCACATCATACTGTTACTCCAACCAGAGTTGTCGATAGAATCATTCCGTGGACATCTCCCGGAGCGCCTCGATGCAGGCGGTCGCCGTACTGGAGGAGCCGACCCGCCGCCGGCTCTACGAGTACGTCGCGGGCGCGCCGGAGCCGGTGAGCCGGGACGACGCCGCGAGCGCGCTCGGTATCCCGCGCACCACGGCCGCGTTCCACCTCGACAAGCTCACCGACGAGGGCCTGCTCGACACCTGTTACGAGCGCCGCACCGGGCGGACCGGTCCGGGGGCCGGGCGGCCCGCCAAGCTGTACCACCGGTCCGACCGCGAGATCGAGATCAGCCTCCCCGAGCGGCAGTACGCCGTCGCCGGCCATCTCCTCGCTGCCGCCATCCAGGACGCGGAATCCACCGGCATCACGCCCCGCGAGGCGGTCAACCGCCGGGCCCGCGAGTACGGCGAAGCGCTCGGCCGCACCGCCCGCGACCAGGACGCCTTGCTGCGGGTCCTCGAAGCCGCGGGGTTCGAGCCACGCCCGGAGAGCGACGGCATCGCGCTCGCGAACTGCCCGTTCCGGCGGCTGGCAAAGGACCACCCGCGGCTGGTCTGCGGCATGAACCTGCAGCTCGTCGCGGGGCTGCTGAGCAACCTCGACTCCCCGTTGCGCGCCGAGCTCGCACCGCGAGACGGTCACTGCTGCGTGCGGATCAGCGCTCGTTAAGCTCGCCCCCGTGGCGAAGAAGCAGAGTCAAGGTACGCCGGCGACGGTGGCGCTGACGAAGGCGAAGGTCGAGTTCACGACGCACACCTACGATCACGACCCGGCCGCGAAGTCGTACGGGCTGGAGGCCGCGGAGGCTCTCGGGCTGCCTGCGGAGCAGGTGTTCAAGACGCTGCTCGTCGAGGTCGACGGCAAGCTCACGGTCGGCGTCGTCCCGGTCGAGAAGCAGCTCGATCTGAAGGCGATCGCGGCCGCGGCCGGCGGCAAGAAGGCCGTCATGGCCGACCCGGCCGCCGCCGAGCGCAGTACCGGGTACGTCGTCGGGGGCATCAGCCCGATCGGCCAGAAACGGCCACTCCCCACGGTCGTGGACACCACGGCCACCGATCACCAGACCGTCTACGTCTCCGGCGGCCGCCGCGGCCTCGACATCGGCCTCTCCCCCGCCGACCTCCTCACCGTCACGAAGGGCCGCACCGCACCGATCGCCCGCTGATCAGTGCTTCCAGATCGAGGCCAACTGATTGATCGTCAGCGACTCGATCACGAGGGTGCCGGTGGTTTCCAGCTCGACGTCGGTCGGGCCCGGGTGGTCGCCGAAGTTGACGTTGTAGGACTGGTAGACGATGCCGTCGTTGGCGAAGACGTCGAGCTGGCCGTGGTCGATCAGGAGCTGCAGGCGTAGCTTGCCGTCGACGGGCGACAGGGGCGCGCCGTCGAGGGTTTCGCCGTCGTAGACGATCTCGCGAGCCGCGCCCTCGGGGGCCGGGCGGAGCCGGATGGTGAAGCCGGCAGTGTCCGCGAGGGCGATCGTTGCCTGCAGCTCATAGGCGCGGCCGGCCGGGAAGCGTTGTTTGCCGTTGGCAATCGTCAGGCCGGTCCACTGCTGTGAGTGCTCATGCAGCAAGGCGAGTTCGCGGATCGGGGTGCTGGTCACGCGCAGGCCGTCGGCAGTGTGGCGAAGACGTTGTTCGACCGGGAAAGACGCGTTGCCGGTCCAGATCGAGCCGCGGTTCTCGCCTTGCCAGGCCATCGACACGACGCGGTCGTCGGGCGGGTTCTCGAAGGTGAGCGCGGCGTAGTACCCCGCGCCCGCGAAGGTCTTGGTCTGGTTGATCTTCTGCGGCGCGGTCCAGTCGGTGCGGAACGCCGTACCGTCCCAGTCGCCGGCGAGGTACTGACCGCCGGCGTCGTGCAAGACCCAGCGATGGCCGTCGTCGATCGGCATCCGGACGAAGTTCGGGCATTCGAAGAGCCAGTCGGCCGGGAAGCGCGACGCGAACGTCCAGTCGAGGAGGTTCGCCGAGGTGTAGAAGTCGACGCCGTTGCCGCCCTCGTCCGACCAGACGACCATGCCCCACCGCTCGCGGTCGCGAAACACCTTCGGGTCGCGGCTGGTGCCGCCTGGCGTCACCACCTTCCGCCCGCCGTCGTACGGCGTGAACGTGTCGCCGCCGTCGAGGCTGGAGAAGACAGTCACGCCGTTCGTGCCGGAGTACACGATGATCGGGTCGTGGTCGCCGGCCTTCAGTCCGCTCGTGTTCTCGGTGTCGACGACGCCGCCGCCCGACCACAGATCACCTGGGTGGATCTTCGGGTCGAGGGCGATCGGTCGTTGCTCCCAGTGCACGAGGTCGGTGCTGGTGGCGTGCCCCCAATGCATCGTGTCCCAGACCAGGCTGTGCGGTGCGTGCTGGTAATAGAGGTGATACACGCCGCGGTAGTACAGCGGCGCGTTCACGTCGTTCATCCAGCCGGCCCGGGTACTGAAGTGGAACTGACCGCGGTTCGTCTCCTGATAGTCCGTCTCCGGATACGGGAACTCGCCTGTGCCATCGGTGTGCGCGCTCACCCGCACAACGATGGCACAGACGACCCCTGCCGGTGGAGCGAGCGATCAGCCCGTGATACTCGGCCTACCGGTCTCCAGATGGCCGATCAGCCGGCGCCGGTACGCCGGATCGTCGGGCGTCGTGACCTCGAGGTCGTACCACCCGCTGTCGGTCGGCCAGAACAGCGGCCGCGACTGCTTCCCGCGCAGTTCGACCGTCGTCGTCTTGGTGGTGTAGTTGCGCGCAGTCAGCTTGACGGTCAACGTCCGCCGCGACGAGTTGACGAGGTGCACCTGGAGCGCCCCGGCCCGGTTCTCGATCCGTACGTCGAGGCCGGCCGCCGCGCCGTCCGACCGGCCCGCGACCTCCACCCAGAAGCGGTTCGGGCCCTGGATCGCGAGCTCGTACCCGCCGTCGACCGGGATCACCACGGAGGTCGACCGCGGTACGTCGAGGTGGGTCGGGGCGGCCAGTTCGCTGCCGTACGGATAGATCGCGAAATGCACCGGCGCCTTGCCGTGATTGCTCAGGGCAAGCATGAGCTTGCCACCAGCAACCGAGCCGGAAACCGACGGTCCGTAAGGGAGTGCGCGAGCCGGACGGCGACCGGATTCCTGCTCGGGCAGCGCCTGGTCGGCCGGGGGTGCAGGGTGCCAGCGGTTGATCGGTGCCGGGATCGGACCCGGCCGGCGCGTCGCCGGCTGCCGGTAGGTTCGGTCGAAGTCGAACGCCGAGGTCAGGTCACCGGCGACCGTGCGTCGCCAGGCGCTGATGTTCGGCTCGCGAACGCCTGTCCACCGCTCGAGGAACCGCAGGATCGACGTGTGGTCGAAGACCTGCGAGCTGACATGACCGCCGACGGTCCACGGCGACACCACGGTCATCGGGACGCGCGGCCCGAGGCCGATCGGCCGGCCGTCGTACCAGTCGTCGCCGGCGCCGGAGTCCGGCCGCGGCGCGACCGGCGGCGGGACGTGGTCGAAGTACCCGTCGTTCTCGTCGAAGGTGATGAACAGCGCGGTCTTCGACCAGGTCTCCGGGTCGGACGCGATCGCGTCGAGTACCTCGTAGATCAGATTGGCGCTGCCGACCGGCGTGGACGACGAGGGGTGTTCGGAGGCGGCCGCGGGCGGGACCAGCCAGCTCACCTGCGGCAGCGTGCCGGCCGTGATGTCGGCGCGCAGGCGGGACACCAGCGTCTCCGGCGCGGAGCGGAACATCGCGCGGCCGAACAGCTTCCGGTCGGCAGCCGAGAGCTTCCCGACCGCCGCCTCGAACTGCTGCAGCGCGACCGCCCGCTCGTCCTCGCTCAAGCCGAACAGCTTGTCGTAGAACTCCTCGGTCGTCCGGTAGCCGCCCGGCACGTGCTCGAGGATCCGCCGCCCGATGTCCTTGAACGTCCTGAAGTACTCGACCGCGTTGTCGGTGAAGTTGTCCCACTCCTGGTAGATCTGCCACGACACGCCGGCCGCTTCGAGCCGCTCCGGGTACGACGTCCACTCGTAGCCCGCGTGGTCGTACGAGTACGCCGCGTTCGTCACCGCGCGCTGTGTCGTACCGGGTTCGTAGCCGGTCGTCCCGGACCACAGGTAGTTGCGGTTCGGGTTGGTCGATCCGTTCACCGAGCAGTGGTACGCGTCGCAGATCGTGAACGTCTCGGCGAGTTCGTACTGCAGGGGGATGTCGCGGCGGTCGTAGTACGTCATCGCGGCGGCCGTCTTGGCCTGCACCCAGTCGTCGTTCCAGCCGTCGGCCCAGGCCTGCGTGGCGTCGCCGTACCCGTGCGGAAGCGCACCGAGGTACTGGATGTCGTCCGGGTCGCGGCCCGCATCGGCCGCGGCCTTCCGCAGCGAGAACGGCAGCACCTCGCCACCGCCCGCCTTCGGCTGATGGAAGATGCTCCGGCCGTTGCGCAACCGCAGCGGCCGGCGGTCACCGTACCCGCGGACACCGCGCAGCATGCCGAAGTAGTGGTCGAACGAGCGGTTCTCCTGCATCAGCACGATGACGTGCTCGATCGCGTGCAGACCGCCGTGCCTCACGGGGTGCGCCATCGCGGTGTGCAGTGACGGCGGGAGCAGCGATGCCGCTGTCCCGCCGACCACTGACCCGAGCACCAGGCGCCGGGAGATCTCAGTCATGCGCGGCACTGTATGCGCGGCGCGTAGCCGGCACGAGACCTGAGAGTGAACAGAACTACCCGCGGCGGGCGATCGCGGCGTCGCGCAGGCCCTGCAGAACCGCCTCCGTCGTGTCCCAGCCCAGGCAGGCGTCGGTGATGGACTGGCCGTAGGTCAGCTCCCGGGTCGGGTCGAGGTCCTGGCGGCCCTCCTGCAGGAACGACTCCAGCATCACTCCGACGATCGCCTGGTTGCCTGCCGCAACCTGTGCGCCGATCTCCGCGGCCACCGTCGGCTGGCGGCGGTGGTCCTTGCGGCTGTTGCCGTGGCTCGCGTCGACCACGACCCGCTCGGGCAGATCGGCCTTGCGCAACAGCTCGACCGCGCCGGCAACGGACTCCGCGTCGTAGTTCGGCCCGCTGTCCGAGCCACGCAGTACCAGGTGGCAGTCGGGATTGCCGCGGGTGTGCAGGATCGCGGGCGCGCCGTCGTGGTCGATACCGGTGAAGACGTGCGGTACGGCGGCGGCCTTGATCGCGTCGACCGCCGTACCGATCGAGCCGTCCGGACGGTTCTTCATGCCGATCGGCATCGACAGGCCGGACGACAGCTGACGGTGCACCTGGCTCTCGACGGTGCGGGCGCCGATCGCGCCCCAGCTGACCGTGTGCGAGATGTACTGCGGCGTGATCGGGTCGAGGAACTCGCAGCCGACCGGCAGCCCGAGCTCGGTGACCTGGGTGAGCAGCCGCAGGGCGGTCCGCAGGCCGCGGTTCACGTCGCCGGACCCGTCCAGGCCGGGGTCGTTGATGAGGCCCTTCCAGCCGAGCGTCGAGCGCGGCTTCTCGAAGTACACCCGCATCACCACGAGCAGGCCGTCGGACAGCCGCTCGGCGACCGGCCGAAGGCGCTGTGCGTACTCCAACGCGGCGTCCGCGTCGTGGACCGAGCACGGACCGACGACGACCATCAGCCGGTCGTCGGCGCCGTTGAGTACGTCGGTCACCGCCTGGCGGCCGTCGGCGACCGTGCGCGCCAGGTCGTCACCGAGCGGGAACTCGTCGTGCAGCGCCTGCGGCGTGACCAACGGGACGGTCTTCTCGATCCGTCGGTCGACGACCGCGGTCTGCTCGCTCGGTTTGGGGAGGGTGTTCATGACTGGGGACCTTTCCGCCGGCCCGCCGCGAAGGCGCAGACAAGCCGGCTGGTGATACGAGAAAAGGCAAGGACGATGTCCTTGCCTTTTCGCCGGCTCTGGTGTCTGCGGGTGGGCGTCAGCGATCGGCTGAGTCGCCCGGCACCAGGGCCGGCCACTCAAAAAATCGCCAATAGCTGCGCTTCACATCCACCACAATACCACCCATGACCATTCGTTCCGCGCACCGCGACGAGCTCCCCGGACTGCAGGACCTCGAGGTTGCCGCCGGCGCGCAGTTCCGCGAGGTCGGTCTGGGCGACGTCGCGGAACATCCGCCGCCGAAGCTCGAGATCCTGGCGGCGGCGCACGAGGCCGGCCGGCTGTGGGTGTCGGTCGACAGCGCCGACCGGCCGACCGGATACGTGTTCGTGGAGCTCGTCGACGGCGGCGTGCACATCGAGCAGCTCAGCGTGCACCCGGCACACCAGCGGCAGGGCATCGGGCGAGCGCTGATCGCGTACGTCGACACCTGGGCAGCCGGCCAGGGCCTGCGGAAGCTCACGTTGAGCACCTTCCGGAGCGTGCCGTGGAACGCGCCGTACTACGCGCGGCTCGGCTTCGTGGAGCTGCCGCGGGACGAACTCACGCCTGGCCTGACGGGGATCCTGGCCGCCGAGACCGCGTTCGGACTCGATCCGGCGCAGCGGATCTTCATGACCCGGAAGCTTGCCGGGCAGTAACCATCCGGGGACGGCCTCGTTGACTGCTGCAAGACCGGGACGAGACTTCGGGGAGTGCAGCAAGGTGGTGAGGCCGCGGACCTTCGAGTTGGTTCGGTATCGGGATCCCAGTGGTGTGTCCGGGACCGGCGTGGTGGCGGAAGGGTGTGAGTTCACCGACGGTTCGGTGGCCCTGCGCTGGCGCGGCGACAACCCGGCGACGGCCGTCTGGCCGAACGTCGAGTCCATCCTGGCGGTGCACGGCCACCAGGGCGCGACCGAGATCCGCTGGATCGACTCCCCCCGGTCACCCGGCAATCTGTTCGAGGAACTGCACCAGCTGCGCTCTCCCTCGGCGATCGCCGATCCGCTCCAGCCGCCGTCCGGCCACCCGCGTGGATGGGCGGGGGCCAGACATCTCAGGTAGGACATGCCAGTCACGTACATCGCTGCGAGGCGCCGCCCATGCCCGTGACACACATCTACTTGGTCCGGCACGGTGAGCCGGACTACGTGCCGATCGACTCCCGCGGCTGGCCGGGCATGGCCGCCGACTCCGCCCCGCTCACCGCGCTCGGCCGCAAGCAGGCCGAGGAGCTCGCGGACCTGCTCGGCGGGATCGGCGCGACCTATCTGGTCAGCTCGCCGTTCACCCGGGCCCTGCACAGCGCCGCGATCATCGGCCACCGGCTCGCGCTCGGCGTCCGGGTCGACCACGACCTGCGCGACTGGTTGCCGGACGACACCGGCCGGTGGCGCGGCCCCGCCGACGTCCGCGCCGCGCAGGCCGAGCTCGAGACGTACGGCGGCGAGTGGCCGGACGGCATCCAGCGCCCCTGGGAGCCGCTCTCCCGGGTCCGCGAGCGAGCGAACGCCGCCCTCGCCCGGCACGCGGCGAACACCGACGGACCGCTGCTCGCCGTCACCCACGCGACCGTGATCCGAGCCCTCACCGGCGAGCGGAACACCGCGCACGGTGCCCACGAGTACTACCGATTCGACCCCGAAATCGGTGCCTGAGGCATCTGCACGTGCAGACGAACTTGCACCGATGAAGTGACTCATGTCACACCGATTGGCGACGTGAACACCCGTCACGCCTGAAATCGGCCGATCACGGCCCGCAACGGCCTGGTGGCGAGATTTCGCCGCCCGAACTTCGAGACGACAAGGGTTGAACTGTGTAAGAGATGAGCATAGTTTTCACCGAGCGCCCGTCCGCGCTCACGGTGAGTCAAGGAGGTTGCCATGTCGAGAGGGATGCCTCGCCTGCCCCGCCCGCTCATGGATCTGTGGGACTGGCAGTCGCAAGCCGCATGCCGGGACGTCAACCCGGAGCTCTTCTTCTCGCCCGAATCGGAGCGTGGCGTTCGCAAGCGTGCCCGCGAGATGGTGGCCAAGTCGTTGTGCGGGACCTGCCCGGTGCAGCCCGAATGCCGGCAGCACGCCCTGTCCGTCGGTGAGCCGTACGGCGTCTGGGGCGGGACCACGGAGTCCGAGCGCGACAACACCCTCCTGCCCGAACACCGCAAGTCCGCCTAGCGGCACCCGAACCGGCGGCGGCCGAGCCTGGGAAACTCAGGCTTTGCCGTCGTCGGTCTCGGTCGGGGAGTCCTCGGGACCCTTGCTGTCGCGGGGTTTCTCGGGCTCGTCGGCGGGCTCCGGCGTGGGCTCGGCCGGCTTCGCGGTGGTGCGCGGGTCCCGGTAGCGGTCCAGTGACTTGAGGAAGTCCGGATCGTCGTCGGGCGCCAGCGGTCGCGCAGGCGGCTGCGTCGCGGGCCGGCGGACGACCTGCTGCTGACGGTTGCCGTACGCCCGCGACATCAGCAGCCAGACGATCGGCCCGGCGAACGGGACGAACACGATCAGGACGATCCACAGCAGCTTGGGCAGGTGCGGCACGTCCTCGTCGGGTGTCTGGATGCACGAGAACAGCGCGTACACCGTGAGCACCAGGCTGATCAGGAACGGCAGAAATCGGACCACGGTCCAACAGTACGGGCAGACGGTCCACCACGGGTCACGGCACGGGTTTCAGCGTGCTGACGCCGTCAGCCCGCGCGCCCGCAGCACGCTGTTCTCCAGCGGCCGGAACACCAGCAGCTCGATCCCGACGCCGACCACGAAGATCAGCCCGATGCCCGCGAACACCATCGAGATGTCCGACAGCGACATGCCGTTGTGCAGGTACTGCCCGAGTCCCTCGCCCAGGTCCGGCGAGGTCGCGATCAGCTCCGCGGCCATCAGCGACCGCCACGAGAACGCCCAGCCCTGCTTGAGTCCGCCGAGGAACCCGGGCAGCGCGGCGGGCAGCAGGATGAACCGGATCTTGCCGAGCCTTCCGGCGCCGAGCGCCTGACCGACCCGCGGCAGGATCGGCGGCACCTGGTCGAGACCGGACACCAGCCCGTTGGCAATCGACGGCACCGCACCGAGCAGCACGACCCAGTAGATCGCCCGGTCGTTCAGCCCGAACCAGAGCACCGCCGCCGGCACCCAGGCGACCGACGGCAGGCTCTGCAGTCCGGTCACCAGCGGACCGATGCCGCGCCGAACCACCCGCACGTTGGCGATCGCGAGCCCCAGCGGTACGGCAATCAGCAACGAGATCGCGAACCCGATGACAGCGCGGTGCACCGACACCCAGAACAGCTCGGCGATCCGCCCGCTCGTGACGAGCTCCCACACCCGGGCCCAGACGTCGACCGGCGCGGGCAGCTTGTACTCGGGCCAGAACGCCGCCGCCCACAACACCTGCCAGATCGCCACCAGGACGACGATCGCCCCGATCGGCGGCAGGGCCCGCGCCGCGATGCGCCGGACGCGCGAATCCTCCGGTCTGACGACAGGAGTGTCGAGCGCGTCGAGGCCGGCCTCGACGGCGCCCTCGTCCTTCACCTCAAGCTGCGGCATGGCTGCTGATCACCTTGCGAAGGGCCGTGTTGATCTCGTCGACGGCGTCGGGCCTGCCGTCGATCTCCCAGTGCTGGACGACCCGCCCGGGCCGCGACGACAGCAGGACGACGCGTTGCCCGAGCCGGACGGCCTCGCGAACGTCGTGCGTGACGAAGAGGATCGCCGTACCGGTGGCCTGCCAGATGCGCAGCAGCTCACCCTGGAGAACGTCGCGGGTGATCGCGTCGAGCGCCGAGAACGGCTCGTCCATCAGCAGCAGCGACGGTTTGCCCGCGTCCGCGCTGTCGGTGGTCGAAGCGAGCGCCCGCGCGAGCGCGACTCGTTGCCGCATCCCCCCGGACAGCTCGTGCGGCCGCTTGTCGCCGAGACCGGCCAGCCGCACGAGCTCCAGCAGTTCGGCGGCTTTGGCCCGCCGTTGCGCCTTCGGTACGCCGGCCATCCGCAGCGGAAGCTCGACGTTGCCGGCCGCGGTCAGCCATGGCATCAGCGCGGGCTCCTGGAACACGACCGCCGGACGCGACGAATGCAACTCGATCCGGCCGCTGGTCGGCTGGTCCAGGCCCGCGACCAGGTTGAGGAGCGTGGTCTTGCCACACCCGGACGCGCCGAGCAGGCAGACGAACTCGCCCTCGCCGACTTCGAGGTCGACACCTTCCAGCGCGACGACGGACCTCCGGCCGCTGCCGAACGCCTTGCCTACCTGGTGAAACCGCACCGTGCTGCGCTGGCCGGGCGGTGCGTCGACGGTCGCGGTCATGACGACTCCCTCTGTGGCTGGGGCTACTTACTTGGTGTCGAGGCCGGCGGCGTCGACCGCGGGCTTGCCGGCCTTGCCGAGGACCTCGTTCAGCGGTCCGAGGTCGGCGAATCCGGCGACCGCCGGCGCCTCCTTGGCGATGCCCGCGGTGACCTGGTCCTTGGCCAGCTGCGGGAAGGTCGCGGCGACCGGGTCCGCGGTGATCTGGATGTTCTCGAAGGCGCGGTCGATGACGGCCTGCTGCAGGGCCTTACCGGTGCCGGCCTTCAGCTGCTCGTTCACCACGGTCTTCGCCTCGGCGGTGTTCGTCGTACTGAAGTCGATCGCGCCGACCAGCCCGGTGAGCAGCGCCTTCACGGTCTCCGGGTGCTCCTGGAGGAACTTCGTCCGGACGATCAGCACCGTGGTCGGGAACTTGCCGTCCGGCCACAGCGACGCCTCGTCGAGCAGGACCTTCGCGCCGGCGTCCAGGACCAGGCGCGACGACCACGGCTCGGGCAGCCAGGCCGCGTCGACCGCGCCGTTCTTGAAGGCGTCGAGCGTCTGCGCGTTCGCCAGGTTGGTGACCTTGACCTTGCCGGTCAGCTTCTGCTCGGCGAGCCACTTCTTCAGCGACACGTCCTGGGTGTTGCCGAGCTGCGGCGTGACCACGGTCTTGCCGACCAGGTCGGCCGGCTTGGTGATGGTCGGCCGGACGACCAGCTGCGCACCGCCGGAGGTCGCGCCGGCGATCAGGCGGACCGCCTCGCCGTTGGACTTCGCGTACGCATTGATGGCCGGTCCGGAGCCGATGAACGACGCGTCCAGTGAGCCGCCGAGCAGGGCGCCGACGGCCTCCGGTCCGGCGTTGAACTGGGTCGGCACGAGCTTGGTGTCGCCGAGTTCCTTGGCGAACAGGCCGTTGCCGAGGCCGACCAGGGCGGCCGCGTGGGTGACGTTCGGGAAGTAGCCGAGCCGCAGCTCGGTGGCCGGCCCCTTGTCGTTGGCGGCGGCAGCCGTGTCGTCCCCGGCGTCGGCGCGGGAGCATCCCGCGGCAGCAAGGGTCAGGGCGAGGGCGGCAGCGAGCAGGCGGAACGGACGGATGGCGGAGATGCTCACAGGAAGACCTTTGTTCTGTGTGAGAGAAGAGAAAGCTGGAAGACAGCTCAGGAGGAAGCGCGCTCGAGCTCGGTCTCGTCGAGGAGGCGCTCGGCCTCACGGACGGTACGGCGGGCCTGTGCGCGGACGCCGTATGCGAGGATCGCGGCCCAGCCGAGCACGAGCGCCGCGTAGACGGCGTAGCGCGGACCGGTTGCGACGTCGAGGCCGTTCATCAGCGTGCGGGCGTTGGTCAGGATCAGCACCAGGCCGACGCCGACGCCGAGCCAGCGGGTCGCCAGCCGCGACACCAGCCAGGCGGCCAGCGGTGCGGCGAGCACACCGCCGATCAGCAGCGCGGCGACGATGTCGAACGGCAGGTTCTGGCCGCCGAGGCCGAACAGGAACCCGATGCTCGCGGCGACCGACACCAGGAACTCGGCGGCGTTCACCGAGCCGACCGAACGGCGCGGCGCGAGCTTGCCGCTGGACAGCAGCGCGGAGTTCGCGACCGGTCCCCACCCGCCACCGCCGGTGGCATCGATGAACCCGGCGACGAGGCCGAGCGGGCCGAGGAACTTGCCCGCCGGACGGCCTTCGATCACGGCCCGGACCTTCCCGGTGCCGAACCGGACCAGGATGTAGACGCCGAGCAGGAGCAGCAGTCCCGCCACCCACACCGAGGCGGACTCGGTCGACAGGTTGGACAGGAACGTCGCCCCGGCGAACGCGCCAACGGCACCGGGAACCCCGATCAGCGCGACGACGCGCCAGTCGACGTTGCCGAACCGCCAGTGCGACAACCCGGAGGCCAGCGTGGTGCCGACCTCGGCGAGGTGCACCGACGCGGACGCGATCGCCGGAGTGATCCCGGTGACGAGCAGGGCGGTGCTGGCGGTGACGCCGTACGCCATGCCGAGGGTGCCGTCGACCAGCTGGGCGATCGAGCCGAGCAGGGCGATCAGGATGAGACGACGCACAGGAGTGCTCCTACGGGTCGGGAGGAGACGGGCGGAGACGGAGGTGCTACGCCGTCGGCCGACAACCCGAGGAGTTCACGCGCAGCAGATCGACGTGCCGACGCCGCGTGAGGGCGGCTCCGGGCGCGTTCGCGATCAGCTGCATGGGTCTATGAAAGCGGACAAAGTCGAGCAAGATGCTGAGGTTTCAGCATCTGGACGGACGAATCATGAATCGAGACGAGCGATCAAATTCGATCACCGACCGGATACGGTCAATCCGCTTGCACCCTGCGTGACGCCCTGCCTACGGTCCTCCGCGTGCTGACTCCGCGATCGCTCAGGACCGAGTACGCCGTACGACCGATCGGGCTCGACGTCACCAGGCCCCGGTTCAGCTGGGTCGCCGCTGCGCCCGGGCACGGCGCGACGCAAACGGCGTACCAGATTTTGGTCGCCTCGACGCCCGAGCTGCTGACGCCGGAGAGCGCCGACGTGTGGGACTCGGGCAAGGTCGCGTCGGCGCGGACCTTCGGCGTCGAGTACGACGGTGCCGCCGCGCCGCGGACGCGCTACCACTGGACCGTCCGGCTGTGGGACGGCGACGACCAGGCCGGCGACTGGGCGGCCGGCGAGTACTTCGAGACCGGTCTACTCGACGAAGGCTTCGCCGGCGCGCAGTGGATCGGCGGCGAGACCGACAGTGCTCCCCTGCTCCGGCGCGGCTTCACCGTGAACGGCTCGGTCCGGCGGGCACGCCTGTACGCGAGCGGTCTCGGCTACGCGAACCTCCGCCTGAACGGACAGGCGGTCGGCGACGCGGTCCTCGATCCCGGATTCACCGCCTACGACAAGACGGTCCTCTATGTCACGCACGACGTGACCGAGCTGCTGCGGGCCGGCGCGAACGTGGTCGGCGCCGAACTGGGCCGCGGCTTCTTCGGTATGGCCTCGGTGAACGTCTGGCGGTGGCACGCCACGCCGTGGACCGCTGACCCGCGACTGATCGCCCGCTTGGTCGTGGAGTACGACGACGGCCGGGCGGACGAGGTGGTCACCGACCAGACGTGGCGGATCACCGGCGGACCGACACTGTCGGACTCGCTGTACACGGGTGAGACGTACGACGCGCGCCGCGCACTGCCGGGCTGGGACACGACCGTGCTGGACGACTCCTCGTGGGCGAACGCCGAGGTCGTCGAGGCGCCGCGCGGCCGGCTCGTCGGGCAGGCGCACGAGCCGATCCGGGTCACCGAAACCGTCGACCCGGTCGAGGTGACCGAGGTGCGTCCAGGGGTGTGGATCGCCGACTTCGGCCGGACCGACGCCGGCTGGACCAGGATCACGCTGACCGCGCCGGCCGGTACCACGGTCACGCTCACCCACGGCGAGACGGTCGCTGACGGCAACGTGGTGGCCGAGAACATCAACGTGATCGCGCAGAACGGCCACGTCGACGGCGAGCGCATCCAGCGCGACGAGTACATCGCCGCCGGGACCGGCGTCGAGACCTGGGAGTCGCGGTTCTCCTACAAGGGCTTCCGGTACGTCCAGATCGAAGGCGCAGCGGTGCAGATCCAGCTACGGGTCGTGCACTCCGACGTTGCCTCGGTCACCGATTTCTCCTCGACGCAGGCGACGTACGAGGTGCTCGAGCGGATGATGCGCCGTACGGTCCTCGCGAACCTGCACGGCATCCCGACCGACACACCGTTCTACGAGAAGAACGGGTGGACCGGTGACGCGCAGGTCGGTACGCCGACGATGCTGGCGACGCTCGACCTGGCGCGGTTCTTCACCAAGTGGCTCGGCGACATCCGCGACAGCCAGGCGGAGTCCGGGCAGCTGCCGGTGATCGTGCCGACCAGCGGCTGGGGCTTCGAGGAGCTCGCGCCGGCAACGGAGTGGCCGACCGTCTATCCGTTCCTGCTGCGGGAGATGTACCGCTGGTACGGCGACGAACGGCTGCTCCGTGAGCACTGGGACTCGCTGACCCGCTACCTGGCCTGGGAACTCGGCCGCGTCGAGGACGGGCTGTCGTTGAGCGTCCTCGGCGACTGGCTGCCACCGGGTCACTGGCACGGTCCCGCACCCGAGGACCACCGACTGACCGGTACGGCGTACCTCTACCGCGCGCTCGTCGCCGCGGCGGAGATCGGCGAGCTCATTGGGCAACCCAACGATTACCGGAAGGACGCGGCCAACCTCGCGGACGGGCTGAACCGCGCGTTCCTCGACCGCGAGGCGGGACGCTACCGCACCGCCGAGGACCCGGACTACCGGCAGACGTCGAACGCGCTGCCGCTCGCGTTCGGAATGGTCCCCGAAGAACTCGCGGACCGGGTCGCCGCCGGGCTGGCGGCGGACGTCGAGGCGCGCGGCTTCCACCTCAACACCGGCGCGATGGGCGTCGGCGTCCTGCTCCCGACGCTCACCGCCTACGGGTACGGCGACGTGGCAACGAAGGTCGCGCTGCAGCGCACGTACCCGAGCTGGGGGTACTGGATCGATCTCGGCGCGGACACCATGTGGGAGTGGTGGGAGGAAAACTCGCGCTCGCGCAACCACTACTTCCAGGGCACGGTCGTGCAGTGGATCTTCGAGAACGTTGCCGGGCTGCGCGTCGTCGACGCCGGCAGCGAGCGGATCGTCGTCCGCCCGGATGCGCGCGCCGAGGTCGACTCGGCGACCATCCGGACCGAGACGATCCGCGGCACGGTGGCGGTGTCGTGGCAGCAGACCGGGTCGACCCTGGAGTTGGAAGTTCAGGTACCGGTCGGCACGACGGCCGAGGTTCAGGTGCCGTCGGCGCAGGCAGCGGACGTCGCCGCCGTACCGCAGGCCGGGGAGGGCACGCACACGGACGGTTACACCAGCTACACGGTCGGCGCCGGGACGTGGTCCTTCACGAGTCGGTCGGCGTGACCTTGCGGTACATCAGGTCGCGGACCTCACGGCCCTCGGCCCGGGCGCGCGACTCGAACTTCGTCACCGGCCGCCACTCCGGACGTGGCGCCCAGCCGTCGAAGTCGTTCTGCAGCGCCGGTTCGGCCTCGCACACCTCGAGCATCCGCTCGGCGTAGTCCGTCCAGTCCGTTGCCAAGTGCAACGTCCCGCCGGGCTGCAGGCGGTCTGCGATCAGCGCGACGAACGGCGGGGTGACGAGCCGGCGCTTGTGGTGCCGCTTCTTCGGCCACGGGTCCGGAAAGTAGATCCGGACACCGGCCAGCGTGCCGGGAGCGACGTGATCACGCAGGAAGTCCAGCGCGTCACCCTGCAGCAGGCGGACGTTGTCGAGGTCGTACTTCTCCACCCACAACATCAGCTGACCGAGACCAGCCGGGTAGACCTCGGCGGCCAGGTGGTTGACGTCCGGTGCCGCGAGGGCGAGCTGCGCGGTCGCCTCGCCCATCCCGGAGCCGATCTCCAGGACGGTCGGCGCCTCCCGGCCGAACCACTCGTCGAGGTCCACGATGCCGGGCGGGAGGTCCTCCTGAGTGCGACCGAGTGCCGGCCAGTGGGACTGCCAGACGCGCTTCTGCCCCGTCGTCATCCGCACGCTGCGGCGGACGGTGCTGAAGACACCGGCTTGCCTGACCTGATCTGCTGCTCCCACCAGGTGGATTCTAGGAGACGGCCGATCGCCGGAGGTGCGCAGGCGCCGGGTCAGTCGTCCCAGAACAGGCGCGCGACCGCGTTGTGGGCGTGCCTGGTGGTGCGCAGGTAGTCGTCGGAGAAGCGGCCCGACTCCCCCGGCGGGTAGCCGCAGATCTGGGCCACGGCGGCCAGGTCGCGCGGGTCCTGCGGCAGGGAGTCGCCCGGGCGGGCGCGAACCAGCATGATCGCGTTGCGGATCCGGGTGGCCAACTCCCAGGCGGTGCTGAGCGTCTGTGCCTCGGACGGGTCGACCAGGCCCGCCTCGACCGCGGCCCGGAGCGCAGCCAGCGTCCGCGTCGTCCGGAGCCCTGGCACGCGATGCGCCGCACGCAGTTGGAGCAGCTGGACGGTCCACTCGATGTCGGCCAGTCCACCGCGGCCGAGTTTGGTGTGGGTACTGCGGTTGGCGCCGCGCGGCAGCCGCTCGGCGTCGACGCGGGCCTTGATCCGGCGGATCTCCATCACATCGCGGTCACTGATGCCCTTCTCCGGATAACGCAGCGGGTCGATCAGCTCACGGAACGATGTGCACAGGTCGGCGTCCCCGCACAACGGATCCGCGCGCAGCAGCGCCTGCGCCTCCCACACCGCCGACCAGCGCGCGTAGTACGAGGCGTACGAGGCCAGCGTCCGGACCAAGGGTCCTTGCCGGCCCTCGGGGCGCAGGTCCGCGTCGATCGCGACGGCCGGGTCCGCGCCGGGCAACGCGAGCAGGCGGCGGAGTTCGCCGGCCGCCTGGGTCGCGAAGTCGGTCGCCTTCTTCTCGTCGGCGCCGGGGAGCGGGTCGTGCACGAACATCACGTCGGCGTCGCTGCCGTACCCGAGCTCGTGACCGCCGAACCGGCCCATTGCCACGATCGACATCCGGGTCGGCTCCGGCTCACCCTTCGCGACCGCCTTCCGGGCGACCTCGAGCGCTGTCGTCAGCGTGCCGACCGCGATGTTCGTCAGCGCGTCGCCGACCGTTTCGACGTCCAGCAGTCCGGACAGGTCGGCGGCCGCGGTACGGAACAGTTCCCGTCGTCGTACGGCGCGGATCGCCGCAACCGCTGCCTCGGGCGCATCCTGCCGGCGTGCGGCCGCCGACATCTCGGTGCGCAACGACTCCAGCGGGCGCGGCGTCAGTTCGCGTTCGTCGGCGAGCATCGCGGTCGCCTCGGGCGCCCGTTGCAGCAGGTCGACGGCGTACCGTCCGCTGGCCAGCAAGTGTGCGAGCCGCTCGGCGGACGCGCCTTCGTCGCGCAGCTGGCGCAGGTACCACGGGGTTGACCCGAGGGCGTCGGAGATCGTGCGGAACGCGAGCAGACCGGCGTCCGGGTCGGGCGACTCCGCGAACCAGCCGAGCATCGCGGGCAGCAGCGCCTTCTGGATCGACGAGCGCCGCGACACCCCCTCGGACAGGGCCTCGATGTGGCGCAGTGCCGACGCGGGATCGGCGTACCCGAGCGCCGTCAGCCGCTGCTTCGCCGCCTCGGGTGTCAGCCGCACCTCGTCGCCCGGGATCCGCGCGACGGCCGCGAGCAGTGGGCGGTAGAACAGCTTCTCGTGCAGGCGCCGGACCTCGAGCGCGTGCTTCTTCCAAGCCGCAGTGAGGTCCCGGACCGGGTTCTTGGTGAAGCCGAGCGAGCGGCCGAGCCTGCGCAGGTCGGCCTCGTCCTCGGGTACGTGGTGGGTACGGCGCAGGCGGTACAGCTGGATGCGGTGCTCCATCAACCGCAGGAAGCGGTACGCATCCGCGAGGACCGCGCCGTCCGTACGGCCGACGTACCCGTTGCTGGTCAAGGCCTCCAGCGCGACCAGCGTCGTACCGCTGCGCACCGATTCGTCGCTGCGGCCGTGGACGAGCTGCAGGAGTTGTACGGCGAATTCGACGTCCCGCAGTCCGCCCGGACCGAGCTTCAGCTGACGCTCCACGTCGGCGGCCGGAATGTGGTCGATGACGCGCCGGCGCATCGCCTGGACGTCGTCGACGAAGCCCTCGCGGTCCGCGGCCGACCAGGTGAGCTCGCCGATCTGCTCGGCGTACTGCCGCCCGAGCTCGCGGTCGCCCGCGACCGGGCGGGCCTTGAGCAGCGCCTGGAACTCCCAGGTCTTCGCCCAGCGCTGGTAGTACGCGAGGTGGCTGTCCAGGGTGCGGACGAGCGGGCCCGACTTGCCTTCCGGGCGGAGCGCGGCGTCGACCGGCCAGAGGGTGCCCTCACCGGTGTGCGCGGAGCAGATCCGCATCGCCGCCGCGGCCAACTGGGTCGCGGTCTTCAGCGCGGGCTGCTCCGGCTCGCCGTCGAGCGGCTCGGCGACGAACAGCACGTCGACATCGCTGACATAGTTGAGTTCCCGGCCGCCACACTTGCCCATGGCAATGATCGCCAGCCGGCAGTCGGCGGCGCCCGGATGCGCCGCGAAGTACTCGTTGCGCGCAATGTGCAGCGCGGTCTCCAGCGCACCGCCGGCGAGATCCGCGAGGATGGCCGCGACTTCGTCGACGAGCAGCCCTTCGGCGAGATCGCGCGCGGCCAGGCGGAGCAGCAGCCGACGGTACTCGACCCGCAACGCATCGACCGGATTGTCCGCGTCGACGGCGGCCGCGAGCTTCGCCGCGACGTCGTCCACCGACGGCTTGGCCCCGGCCAGGGCCGGGTCCGCCAGGTCGTACCAGTGCCGCGGATGGACGGCGAGGTGGCGGCCGAGCGCCTCACTCGCGCCGAGCACGAACACCAGGCGGCGGCGGAAGTCGGCGTCCATCTCCAGCGTGCGCGCGAACGCGCCCAGGTCGTGCCCGTTGCGATGCAGCGCCTCGGCCATGTCGCACAGACTGCGCAGCGCCAAATCGGGGTCCGCCGACTCCGACAGCGTGGTGATCAGCTGCTCGGTGGCCAGCGGGCTGTGCGAGTCCAGCGTGTCGAGCTCCTCGAGCAGGCCCGCTGCCCGCCGCGGGTCCTCGAACCCCAGCCGGACCAACCGGCCCTCCCACGACGTTCTTCGCCCCTCAGCCACTACGGCAGGTTATCCAACCTTGGTTTGCCCGACCCGGCCGCCTGCGCGGCGAACATCTCAGCCGGATTGCGAGCAATACACGGTGTCGTGTAGCGAATTCGCTGAGTAGTCGGGCAAGATGCTTGTTCATGGTGATGATGACGGGGTCACTCGCTGTGCGCGGCACGGTCGTGTGGTTGACACCCCAGCAGGGCGGACGCGTCTCCGGCCCGCCGGAGCACGATTACGACTACGACTACACGGCGACCGCGTACCTCCCGCCCCGCACCGCCGACGACGGCCAGGCCGGCCTCGCCCTGCGCCGCTTCGTCCCCGGCGCCTGGCGGACCCCCGCCGAAGGCATCCTCGTCCCGCCGCACGGCAACCGCGCCCAGCAGGTCGTCCCCGGCTGCCTCGTCGTGATCACCGAAGGCGTCCGCCCGGTCGGCTTCCTCACCGTCGAAGAGGTCGAGGTCCTCGCTCCCGACGGCACCCCGATCCCTCCCCCGGCCCCGGCCGTCGCTGCCCCGACTGTTGCGCCCCTGACCGTTGCTCCGTCGGCCGCGACCGTTTCGGATCAGGTGCCGTCGTCGATGGAACCGCCGTACCGCCATTCCACCGCCGCCGCCCGCTGGACCTCCCAGCATGCCTCCGACGACTCCCCCTCGGAACCCGCCGGCGTCTGACCCCAACGTTCCCCGCCGGTTGTTCGTCATGACCAGTGAAGGGACGGTGGTGACGTGGCGAACTGGGAGCAGACGTTCCGCATGCTGGTGGCAACACGCGGTACGGCGCTGCGCAGCTACGCCTATCTGCTGACCGGTGACGCCTCGACCGCGGGTGATCTGGTGCAGGAAGCGCTGACGCGGGTGTTCGCGCGGCGGCGGATCAGTGCAGACGTCGGCGAACTCGAGGCTTACGTCCGGCGCGCGATGCTGAACCAGTACGTCGACGGCCGGCGCCGGCTCGCCCGGTGGAACGCCCGTCGACATCTGCTCGTCGAGCCGGCCGTCCACGACGAGACCAGTTCGTGGTCGCGGACTCGGTACGGCGTGCACTCGCAACGCTGTCGCCGCGACAGCGGGCCTGCGTCGTACTGCGCTACTACGAAGACCTGACCGTCCCCGAGATCGCCGCCGAACTCGACTGCGCGGAAGGCACCGTGAAGCGCCATCTGGCCGATGCTCGCGCCAAGCTCGCCACCCAGCTCACCATCACCGAGGAGAGCACCCCATGACCGATCTCCGCGAGCTCCTCCACACCACGGCGGCCGAAGGCAGCGACGCCGTCGACCTGGCCCCGGACGTGGTGGTCGACCGCATCCGCCACCGCCGAACCCGCAACCGCCGCCGCACCCTCGTCGCCGCAGCACTCGCCACCGCAGTGGTGGTCGGTGGCGGCGCGTGGACGATCCTTCCCTCCGCTGAGAAACCGCCCGTGGCCGACGGCGTAGGGCTTCACCTCGTTCGGTCCGATGCCGACGGCCCCAGCGGTATGGAGGCTGCGTTCCAGACTCGGCTGACCGTCGATGCTCGCGGCTGTGTGCAAGCAAGCGGGCAGGTGACACTCGTCTGGCCACGGACCTACACGGTCCGCGGCGACGCCAAGTCCTTCGAAATCCTCGACGGCGCGAACAACGTTGTCGCCCGCTCCGGCGTACTGCTCAACATCGGCGGCGGTGGCGGCGGCCTCCGCGACAACTGGACCGGACTGCAGTGCGCGACCGGCGGGTCGGTCTGGCTCGTCGGCGAGATCTCCCCCGCCCGGTAATCGAGTAATTCTGCTCAGGCGCTGCCGAAGGATCCGGGCCGCGGGTTTATGACATGACGAAGCGGATCGTGCGCCGCCAGGCCGCCGCGTACTACGCGGGCGGACCCCCATCACCCACCAACCGGCCCGTGCAGACGACCTGCACGCCTTGCTGAGCGTGCGGAAGCCGCGGTCTGCCCACTTACTGAGTGGTGGCGGTCCGCCTGAAGGGCAGCGGTCGACCGCAGCGCGACCCGGTCACCAGGCTGCGCAGGCACACGCCCGGAGAAGGTGCGGGGGTGGGGTCAGAGGACGGGGAGCAGTTTGTTGAGTTCGAAGGGGGTTACCTGTTTGCGGTAGTCCTGCCATTCGGCGCGCTTGTTGCGGAGGAAGAAGTCGAAGACGTGTTCGCCGAGGGTTTCGGCGACGAGCTCGCTGTCTTCCATGGCGCTGATGGCTTCGGCCAGGCTGCTGGGGAGGGGTTTGATGCCGAGGGCCTTGCGTTCGCGCGGAGTGAGGGACCAGATGTCTTCCTCGATCTCCGCGGGAAGCTCGTAGCCCTCCTCGATCCCCTTGAGGCCGGCCGCCAGCATCAGGGCAAACGCCAGATAGGGATTGGCGGCCGAGTCCAGCGAGCGAAACTCGACGCGGGACGACTGGCCCTTGTGCGGCTTGTACATCGGCACCCGCACCAGAGCGGACCGGTTGTTGTGACCCCACGAGATGAACGACGGCGCCTCGTCACCGACGGCCAGCCGCTTGTACGAGTTCACCCACTGGTTCGTCACCGCGGTGATCTCGGACGCGTGCCGCAGCAGCCCGGCGATGAACGCCCGACCCGTCTTGGAGAGCTGGTACTGCGCCCCGCCCTCGAAGAACGCGTTGCGGTCACCCTCGAACAGCGACATATGGGTGTGCATCCCGGACCCCGGCTGATCCGACAGCGGCTTCGGCATGAACGACGCGTAGATGCCTTGCGACAGCGCCACCTCCTTCACCACGACGCGGAACGTCATGATGTTGTCGGCGGTCGACAGCGCGTCGGCGTACCGCAGGTCGATCTCCTGCTGGCCGGGACCGCCCTCGTGATGGCTGAACTCGACCGAGATGCCCATCGACTCGAGCATCGTGATCGCCTCGCGGCGGAAGTCGTTGCCGATGCCCTGCGGGGTGTGGTCGAAGTACCCGGAGGAGTCGACCGGCTCCGGGGTCGACCCGGGCTCGCCGACAAGCGACTTGAACAGGTAGAACTCGATCTCCGGGTGCGTGTAGAACGTGAACCCGAGGTCGGCGGCCTTCGACAGCGTCCGCTTCAGCACGTGCCGCGGGTCGGCGAAGGACGCCGAGCCGTCCGGCATGTTGATGTCGCAGAACATCCGCGCGGTGCCCATGGTCTCGCCGCGCCAGGGCAGGATCTGGAACGTCGACGGATCCGGCTTGGCCAGCATGTCGGCCTCGGTCACCCGGGCGAAGCCCTCGATCGCCGACCCGTCGAACCCGAGTCCCTCGGCGAACGCGCTCTCCAGCTCCGCCGGCGCCACCGCGACCGATTTGAGGAACCCGAGTACGTCGGTGAACCAGAGCCGCACGAAGCGTACGTCGCGCTCTTCCAGCGCGCGCAGCACGAACTCCTGCTGCTTGTCCATCAGGCCACCTCTCAGCGACAGCTCTCGGGGTCTCTCGCGGGTCTCTCACAGTGTGCCCCGCGCTTGTTAAGCAGACGTTACGCGGGAAGGCCCACAGTGCGACGTTCAGGGCCTAGCGTGTCCCTTTGTGCAGACGATCTTCGGGACCGGGTACCAGGTGGCCCTGGTCGCGGCGGCGATCCTGTGCCTCAGCGACCTGATCGTCAGCACCGCCCGGTTCGTGCAGTCGCTGCGGCAGCAGCGACCCGCCGAGCGGGACGTCCTCGGCCGCCGCTGGCTGCCGGTGCCGGAGCTGGGGTTCGGGATGTGCGCGTTCTGCTGCCCGGGCCTGGTCACGCTCGGTCTCACCCATGACGACGCGACGAACCTCCCGACCCGGGAGATCCTGTTCGCCGCGCTGGTCTTCGGGTACGCCGGTGCCGTGCTCTCCCGCGTGGTCCGTACCCCAGGCCCGGGCGGGCGCCGGTTCAAGTTACGCGCCGGCCTGCTGCTCGGCCTGCCGGCCCTGTTCGGCCTGGTCTTCGGCCTGTCCGGCGTCGCGGTCTGACGTCGCACCCCCGGCCGAGGCGGTACGCCACGCCCGGAACCACGGTACGACGCGTTCGAGCGGAGCGAACGCGAGCCAGCAGACCACCGTCGGCAGGAAGTGGATCAGCAGGATCGCCGTGTTCGCGGCATGGAACCCGATGAAGAACAGCGCGCCGAACAGCTGCCACCGTCCGCGCAGCCACAGGATCACCGGCGACAGGAACTCCGCGACGATGCCGACCCACTGCATCACGTGCAGCACCCACGGATGGTTCAGCAGCCACTCCCCGACCGGGTGCGGCCGGCGCACGATCGCCCAGGTGAGGATCGCGCTCCCGGGCCATGTGAGCGCCCATCCGGCACTGCGCAGTTTCGCGATCGCGGACAGGAAGTACGTCGCGATCACGCTGATCTGGATGCAGCGGATCGCCCAGCCGGCCGCCTCGGACCGGGTCTGGTCGCCGTACCGCGCGCGGCCGACGGTCGGCAACACCCACAACGCGACCACCAGCGCGAGGTGGTCGTGGTCGACCTTGCCGTCGCTCATCCCGATCAGCACCCACCAGGTGAACGCGGGCGCGACGATCCAGCCCGCGATCCGTGGGAAGTAGTTGGTCGCACCGATCAGACACGCGACAATCAGCACGATGTAGAGCGCGGTGGTGTTTGCGACCGAGGGCTTCGGCAGGTCGAGCAGCCGGGCCAAGAGCAACGGTTGGTACAGCCCCGGGTGTTCGCCCTTGTCGCGGGTGTCGCGGACGAAGGCGTGCATGTCCAGGATGACGAACAGGTACAGGATCGTCCGCAGCCAGGCGATCCGCCCGAGCGCGATCGCCGGCGTGAACCAGTTGGCGACGCGCGTCATCGGCGTACCTCCCAGGTCGCCAGCACCTGCGAGGTCGGCGGACCGTCGACCCGGCCGTCGACGAGTTGCGTGGTGTCCCGGATCAGTTCGAGTTTCACGTACTTCGGCTGGTCGGGGTGCTTGCGCGCCCACCCGTCAGCGACCTGCTGGAGCAGTGACGGGTCCTTCACGATCTCGCCGGTACGCGCCTCGATCTCGGCCCGCGCAACGCCGGCGCCTTCGATGTTCAGCGGTACGTCGACCGTCCTGCCGGCGTCGGTGACCGCGCTGATCCGGGTGTAGTCGATCTTCGCGTCGTCGGGCACCGACATGGCGTACTGCGACATCGGCCCGAACGGCCACGCGTCGTCCGTGGCCCGGACCGATCCGTTGATCAGCAGACCGATGCCGGCCACCGCGACGAGCACCCGTACCGCTTTCCCGAGGCGCCCCGCCCGAACGACCTCCGGCTCCTGACTCAGTGTCACCTCGTCATTAGATCATTCCGGTTTCACCACCCGGCCGGTAGGGAATTTTCTACAACATGACCGCCCCAGAAAGATTTCAACGAGCCCGGGTGTCCCGGCGTACGATCCTCGGCGCGAGCGCCGGCGGTGTACTGCTCGGTGGCATCACCGCCGCGACTCTGCCGACCGCGGCCCACGCCGCCCCGGCGCCGCACTGCTACACCAGAGCCAACTGGTCGGCGCGGCCGCCGAAGTCCGCGACGCAGGTGATCGGCAAGCCCGACCACATCGTCATCCACCACACCGCCAGCCCGAACGTGACCGACTACTCGCTGGCCGCCGCGTACCGGGTGCAGCACTGGATCCAGGACCTGCACATGGACACCAACGGCTGGATCGACATGGGCAACCAGCTCACGATCAGCCGCGGCGGCCACCTGATGGAAGGTCGCGACAAGTCGCTGCCGGCAATCACCAACGGCCAGAACGTCCTCGGTGCGCAGACCGCCAACCACAACAGCCACACGATCGGCATCGAGCACGAAGGCATCTACGTCAGCGAGGACGTACCGGTCGCGCTGTTCGACATGTCGGTGCTGACCTGTGCGTGGCTGTGCACGAAGTACAACCTCGATCCGTACGTCGCGATCGTCGGGCACCGGGACTACAACGCAACCCAGTGCCCGGGTGACGTCTTCTACGCACGGCTGCCGGAGTTGCGCGATCGGGTCGCGGCCGTCCTGCTCGGCTGATAGCTGAACCACCGGATCAGGACCTCGAACGGACCGCGATGGTCGACCCGGCGCATCCGTTCGGCGAGCCACACGGTCGCCAGCCAGGTCGCCAGCGCGAGGAGTGCGGTCGTGGTCGTGGTGAGGGTGTCCGACAGGTCCAGCAGGTACGGCGTGAACACGACCGCCCAGACGACCGACTGGGCGAGGTAACACGTCAACGATCGTTGTCCGACGGCGGCGATCGCCCGCACCATCGGGCGATCGCCGCCCTGGCCGTCGATGCCGCCCTGTCCGTCGATGCCGCCCTGTCCGCTGATGCTGCGCCGGCCGCTGATGCGGTGGGCGATCAGCGCGAAGAGTGCAGCGTACCCGAACCCGCCGAAGACACCGGCCGCGTCGTGCAGCGGTCCGAGGTCCATGACCTCGTCGGCAGTCGGACGCGGAATGAACCCGCCGACGGCGAGTGAGATCGGGAGCGCACCCACGACGGCGATCGCGATGCCGAGGACGGCGGTCGCGCGCAACAGCGGGAGATGCTCGGCCGGTCGCTCGAGGATCCGGCGACGACCGGCCCACAGTCCGATCAGGAACGGCGTCAGGAAGCCGATCCAGCCGAGGCCGGCGATGTACGGCTGGACGGCGATCCGGTCCTCGAACTGACCGAGGAAGGCCGGCGGCAACATCGCGGCATCAGGTGCGTCGTCGGAGCCGGCGAGGGTGTCGCCACTGGGCTGCGCGATCAGCACCAGCACGAGCGCGGCCACGATGAACAGCCATCGGTCCGTCCAGCTCAGCGCCCAGACGCCGACGAACAGCAGGACGCCGTACGCCGCAAGGATGTCACCGATGTAGAGCAGCATCGCGTGCGCGAAACCGAGCACGATCAGAACGAGACTGCGGCGCCACAACAGGAACCGGATCGACCACCAACCGGAGCCCGCTTCGCGTTGCCGGCGGACGATCTGCGCGACGCCGTACCCGAAGAGCAGACCGAACAACGGGAACGCCCGCCCGTCAACGAACGTCGCGATCAGGAACCCGACGGCCCGGTCCACCACGGACCCGTCGATCGGGAAGCCGCTGAAGTAGCCGCTGCCGACCAGGAAGTAGTGGGAATTGGCCAAAGCGATGAACAGCAGCATGAACCCGCGCGCCAGATCCGGCCCCAACGCCCGGTCCGCCAGTCCGGTCGGTCCGCTCCGAATGCTCATGACACCCCAGTCAATCGCCGGCACAGGCCAGCATCATCCATCCAAAGTCCCTCTCCCGTGAACCTTTGTCGTTGTTCGATGACGCGATGCACGAGGAAGCACTCTCGCGATGGCAACGCGGATGGTCGGTTTCCCGGGGTTGGACCGACGTGCAATCCGTCGACCAGGTCACCGTGGTCCGGGTCGGTGAACCGGAACGCCGGGTCGAATACATCGCGACCGCGGAGCACGCGGCCGCGGCGGCACGTCGGTGCATCGCTCGCGGAGGCAACGATCTACGGGTACGGCGAACTCGCGGCAAGCGGCCGAATGGCGATGCTGCCCACCGGCGCCGTCGCCGACATGATCGTGACCGATCCGGCCCACCGCCGCCGCGGTCTGGCCCGGGCCGTCATGACGGCCCTCGCCACGGCCGCCGCGCCGCGTTCCCCCACCGCCTACCTGGCCGCCTCCCCCCAAGGCCACCCCCTCTACACCACCCTCGGCTGGACCACCCTCACTCCCCTCCTGGTCGCGCGGACCTCGGTAGCGTCGGGAGGATGAAGCAGATCGTCGTGGTCACTGGGTGAGTACCCCCGGTTGACGGGTGAACGGCTGGTGGTGGATGCCGTCGAATCGGTGCAGCACAACCTCGGCCGAGTGCGGGCGTACCTGAGGGGTTCGTAAGAGGTTGGTGACGGGCGTGGGGGCGGGACCGGGGAACCAGTAATGTGCTCTCGTGCCTCAGCTTCGGGTTGCTCTTGCTCAGCTCAATGTGACCGTGGGTGACATTGCCGGGAACGCGGACAAGATCGTCACGTGGACCCGCAACGCGGTCGAGCGTGGTGCGCACGTGGTGGCGTTCCCCGAGCTCGCGCTGACCGGGTACCCGGTGGAGGACATGGCGCTGCGCGCGTCGTTCGTGGATGCTTCCCAGGCAGGGATCAGCAAGCTCGCTCAGCGCCTCGCCGACGAGGGGCTCGGTGACATCGTGGTGGTCTGCGGGTACCTCGACCGGGCGAGCGGTACGGCGATGGGCATCGACCGCCTCGGCCGCCCGAAAGGCTCCCCGACGAACTCGGCCGCAGTCATCCACCGGGGCCGCGTGGTGACCAGCGCGGTCAAGCACCACCTGCCGAACTACGGCGTCTTCGACGAGTTCCGGCACTTCGTTCCTGGCCACACCCTGCAGGTCGTCCGCATCCACGGCGTCGACGTCGCACTGGTGATTTGTGAGGACCTGTGGCAGGACGGCGGTCCGGTCGCGGTCACCCGCGCGGCCGGTGCGGGGCTGCTGCTGGTCGTCAACTCTTCGCCATACGAAGCGAACAAGGACGACGTCCGCGGCGACCTGGTCCGCCGGCGCGCCCGCGAGGCCGGCTGCGCGCTCGCCTACGTGAACCTCGTCGGCGGGCAGGACGAGCTGGTCTTCGACGGCGACTCGCTGATCGCCGATCCGGACGGCGAGATCTTCGCCCGCGCGCCGCAGTTCGAGCAGGGCAGCATGGTTGTCGACCTCGAACTGCCGGCCGCATCAGGCACTCCGCAGGGTACGCACGAGGGCATCGAGATCGTCCACACGGTGCTCCACGACGACGCGCTCCCGCCGTACGAGCCGATCGCCGCGAACGTCGCGCCGCGGCTGTCCGACGAAGCCGAGATGTACGGCGCGATCGTGACCGGTCTGCGGGACTACGTGCAGAAGAACGGCTTCAAGTCGGTGCTGCTCGGCCTGTCCGGCGGCATCGACTCGTCGCTGGTCGCGGCGGTCGCCTGCGACGCGATCGGCGCGGAGAACGTGTTCGGCATTTCGAACCCGAGCGTGTACTCGACCGAGCACTCCAAGGACGACGCCGCCGAGCTCGCGGCGCGCACCGGCCTCAACTACCGGGTGATCCCGATCCAGCCGATGGTGCAGCCCTTCCTCGACACGCTCGGACTGACCGGGCTGGCCGAGGAGAACCTGCAGGCCCGGGTCCGCGCGGTGATCTGGATGGGCCTGTCGAACGCCGACGGCCACCTGGTACTTGCCTGCGGCAACAAGTCCGAGCTGTCCGTCGGGTACTCGACGATCTACGGCGACGCGGTCGGCGGGTACGCGCCGCTGAAGGACCTGCCGAAGACCGCGGTCTGGCGGCTCGCGAAGTGGCGCAACGAGGACGCGAAGGCGAAGGGCCAGCAGCCGCCGATCCCGGCGAACGCGATCAGCAAGCCGCCGTCGGCCGAGCTGCGCCCGGGACAGCAGGACACCGACTCGCTGCCGCCGTACGACCTGCTCGACGACATGCTGGACGACTACGTCGAGCAGGACCGCGGCAGCGCCGAACTCGTCGCCGCCGGGTTCGACCCGGAACTGGTCACCAAGGTGATCCAGCTCGTCGACAAGGCCGAGTACAAGCGCCGGCAGTTCCCTCCGGGCCCGAAGCTCACCCACAAGGCCTTCGGTCGGGACCGCCGGTTGCCGATCACGAACGCATGGCGTGAGGACGCACGAAAGGCAGCCGAGCACTGAGCGACTCCTGGCGGTACCGCCCATCCACAGACACCCCGTGGACCTCCCCCGACGAGCTCCACGATCGTTCCGGCCTGCCTCGACACGATGTGAGCGATCGCTCACCCACAGGCGGTAGCGCTCACCCTCCGCGACGGTGGGACGATGAGGCCATGGTTGACAACTATCTGTCGGCCGGTACCCAGGGCGACGACGAGGAGTTGCCCTCGCCGTACGGGACCGGACCGAAGAACCGGCCAACCGAAGAGCACCGCCGCTCGGACTACGACAACGACCCCTGGCGCGACCGGCCCACCCTGGACCCCGCGCCGTCGCTGCCGAACGCCCCGCGGCTGTACGACCGCGGGCCCGTCCCGCAGCAGCCGTACGTGCCGAAACCGCCGTACCTGCCGAGCGCACCGCCGCCACCGCAGCAGGGTCCGCGCCCGGGGCGGCCTCCACAGGTGCCGCCTGCCCAATCGCCTTCCCAATCACCTGCCCAATCACCTGCCCAATCACCTGCCCAAACGCCTGCCCCGCCGCCGGCGCAGGGGCGGCCGAGTCCGTTCGGGCCGGGGTCGGGTGGCAGCAACGGCGGTGGTCAGCCGGCGCCGCGGCCACAGGGCCAGGTTCCGGGTCAGGGCCCAGGTCGGGCACAGGGTCCGGGGCAGGCGCAGGGGCAGGGGCAGGGCGGGAACGGTACGGCGTCGCGCCCGGCGTCGAACGGGAGCACGAACTGGGGCAGCCCCGCGCCGAGCCCGTTCGGACCGAACGGAACCGGGGCGACGCCGGGTGGCCCATCGTCGGGTGGGCAGCCGTCGGGTCATGGAAGCAGCAATGGTTCGAGCAACGGTGCCGGCAACGGGCTGAGTCACGGCTCGGGCCACGGGTACAGCAACGGTTCCGCCAACGGACTGAGCTACGAGTCGAGCCAGCCGGCGCGGCGCTACGAGCCGGGTCCCGGCCCCGAACCGGTCTGGAGCCATGAGTCCGTTCATGAGCCGCACCGCGAGTCGGCGCATGAACCAGTGCATGAACCCATCCATGAACCAGTGCAGGAACCAGTGCATGAACCAGTGCATGAACCCGTGCATGAGCCGGTGCACGAGCCGGCGCGGGAAGGAGTGCGCGCGGCCGATCCGGTGGAGTCGCGGGACGAGGTTCGGCGGGTCGAGCCGGTGCAGCACGAGCCCGAGGAAACCCGTCCGCAGGAGATCCGGCTTCGAGGTGGTGGGCAGCCGCACGGCGTGCCTCCGCGGGTGCGGGACAACGGGTACTTGTCGGACCCGAGTGCCGAGTACGAAGGCAACGCCCCGGTGAGTGACGAAATACCCGGCGCATCGGTTGCCGAGCCACAGACGGCGCCTACACCTGCACCCACGCCGGTCCGTCCGGTGGGTGCACGGCGGCGCGCCGACGTACAGCAGGACGCACCAAGTCAGGTACCGGCGGACCAGGTCAGTTCACACCGCGCCCGCCGCGCACACCCGGTCCCGACCCAAGCGCCAACCGGCCCGACCTCGACGCCTGCGACCACCACCCCAGCAGCACCGGCAGCAGACCCGGGCGCAACCGCGGATCCGGGTACGACCGCGCTCGTAGGTTCGGCTGAGGCAGTTCAGGGTTCCGCCGCGAGCGGCGGCGAGACGGAAGTAGCGCCGTACGGCAGCGGGTCGGTCAAGCGGTCCGGCGAGAATGCACAGTCCGGCCAGACGGGACAGTCAGGGCAGTCCGCAGCAGCGACGCCGACGGCCGACGGTCCGAAGCGTCCGCGCCGGTACCGCGTGCATCACCTGCGCGACTTCAAGAGCCGCGGCGAGAAGTGGGCGATGCTCACGGCGTACGACCAGTACACGGCCGAGATCTTCGACCAGGCAGGTATTCCGGTGCTGCTGGTCGGCGACTCCGCTGCGAACAACGTGTTCGGCTACGAGACCACGCTGCGTGTGACGGTCGACGAGTTGATCCCGTTGGCGCGCGCGGTCGCCGGTGCGGTCGAGCGGGCGCTGGTGGTCGCGGACCTGCCGTTCGGTTCGTACCAGGCGTCGCCGGAGCAGGCGTTCCACACCGCCGTACGGTTCATGAAGGAAGCCGGCGTGCACGCCGTGAAGCTCGAGGGCGGGCGGACCGTCGTACCGATGGTCGAGAAGCTCACCCAGTCGGGGATTCCGGTGATGGCGCACATCGGGTTCACGCCGCAGAGCGAGCACAGCATCGGCGGGTACCGCGTCCAGGGGCGCGGTGATCAGGCGGCCGGTCTGATCGACGACGCGGTTGCGCTCGCCGAGGCCGGTGCGTTCTCACTGGTGCTGGAGATGGTGCCGGGCGACGTGGCCGGTGAGATCACCAAGCGGATCCCGATCCCCACCATCGGCATCGGCGCCGGCCGCGACACCGACGCGCAGGTGCTGGTCTGGCAGGACATGGCCGGGCTGCGGTCCGGCACGATGCCGCGGTTCGTCAAGCAGTACGCCGACCTGCGTGGCGTCCTGCTGAACGCCGCGAGCACCTACGCCGCCGAGGTCGCCAACGGCGCCTTCCCGGGCGAGGAGCACACGTTCTAGAGATCTAGTGCCAAGGTAGGGCGGAGCGCTCGGTCCAGTACTCCTCGGGTCGCTGGACGAACTCGGTGAGCGGTCCGTCCGTGCGGTAGGCGAGGTTGCTCGCGAGCTGGGCCGCCGTGGTGGCGCCGCTGAGCACCACGTCGGCCCACGGCTGCGCAACGGCGGCGCCGACCGCCAGCGCATCCGGTGCGACGCCGTGCTGCCGCGCGAAGACGGTGAACGGCGTATCCCCCGCGCGCTCGGTCAGCCGTCCGTTGGCGACTGCCTCCTTGATCACGACGAACCATCCGGCGTCGTGCGCCTCGGCGAGTGCGTCGCCGGCTGAGGTCTCCAGTACGTTCCACGTCGCCTGGACGACGCTGAACGGCGTACCGGACGCCAACGCCCGGCGGATCGTCTCGCCCTGCCGCGGGCCGCTGGTGGACAACCCGACGCGCACACCCGAGTCCGCGACCTCACGTAGCCGGTCCATCAATCGCTTGTCCGCGAGGGCCGGGCTGTCCGACGTCAGGCTGTGCACCAGGTAGATGTCCGGCGGCCCGCCCAGCGCCTGCAGCGTCTCGGGCCACTGCCGCTCGAATGTCGCGAGACTGTGGTCCTTCACCTCGTGCACGTCCGCGTCGGATCGCCAGTCGGCGACGTACGTGTACCCCCACTTGGAGCCGATCGTCAGCTCGGCTCGGCGTTCCGGTCTCAACCACTCACCGAGGAACTGCTCGGCGAGACCGTACGAACGCGCGGCGTCGAAGTAGCGAACACCCGCCTGCCACGCGAGCTCGAGCAACTCGTGCGTCCGCGCGCGCAGGTCCTCGACCGCACGCCGCGGTGGGAGGTCCTCGTCGTGACCGAGATTGATGTACCCGGGGCGTCCGAGCGCCGCCAGTCCGAGACCGATGCTTGCCATGTCTCCGATCGTAGGCACGCCTCGGAGGGTCGGCATGGTGTCGTCGGCAACCAAACCAGGACGCGCCGCTTGACGGGCGCGCGTTGACCGGGTCACGTAGCGTTTTGTGGTGTGAGTGACTTTCGCCTGCCACCGCCCGGGACGGTCCGGCATCGTACGACGGCGCGCGTGCTGCCGGTGCGACCGGACGGGAAGGTGTTGTTGCTGCACGGGTGGGATCCGCTGAAGCCGCAGACGCCGTACTGGTTCACGATCGGCGGCGGCGTCGAGGCCGGTGAGACGGTCGCGGACGCGGCCGGCCGCGAGTTGCGCGAAGAGGTCGGCATCGTGCTGCCCGCGGACGCGCTCGGCGCACCGATGGCGACGAACACGATCGAGTTCGAGTGGGGCGGGTGCCGGATCGTTCAGCACCAGACGTTCTTCGCGGTCGCCGTGGACCGCCTCGACGTGACCTTCGCGAACCAGGAGGAGCTCGAGCTCCAGACCATCAGCAAGCACGGCTGGTGGTACGGCGACGACCTCGAGGCGACCGGTCAGGCCGCGCACGTCACCATTCCCGCCCTGGTCCGTCAGGCCGCCGACGAAATCACCTTGCGCCGCGCGTCCTGATCGTCAGCCGAGTTGCTGCGTCAAGACGGCACGGGCCTCGACGAGTGACGGCCCGTACCAGGTGAGATGCCGCCCCGATACACAGCGCGCGGGTTTCGCGAACGCCTCCGGTCCGTCATCGGGAGAAAACGCATAAGGCTCGTCCGGCAACACCACGAGGTCGTACTCCGGTAAGGCATCCAGATCGATCCGTGGATAGCGTTCGCCGGATTCGCGCAGCACGTTGTCGACACCGAGTCGCGCCAGCAGATCGCCCGCGAACGTGTCCCGTCCCAACGCCATCCACGGCCGCCGCCAGATCGGTATCACCGCACACCGGCGCATTCCGCCGTACGGCGCACTCCACACGTCGCGTGCTTCGTGCAGCCATGCCGGCTCGTCGCCGATGAGTACGGACAACATTCGGCCGAGTGCATCGAGTGCTTGCGGTACGGTCGTCGGCGCGGTGACCCAGACGGCGATTCCGTCGGCACGCAAGGCGTCGAGATCGACGGCACGATTCTCTTCCGCGTTCGCGACGACAACATCCGGTGCGAGTTCGCTGATGCGTTCGAGGTTCACATTCTTCGTACCGCCGCAGCGCACGACATCGAGGTCCGCGGGATGCGTACACCAGTCGGTCGCACCAACGATCAGGTCCGTCGCGGTGGCCGCGATCGACTCCGTCAACGACGGCACGACGCTCACCACCCGACGCACTTCGTCGGGCAGTTCGACAACGTTGCCGAGATCGTCGTACGCGGTCTGCACACCTCCGTTGTACCGCACCGCGACAAGAGGTTGCCGACGACAACACCTGCCGATCGGGCAGTTTCCGGCCCGATTCGTGCGCGTGTCGCCAAGAAATTCTCGGTGCCGTCCGGCATGCTCAGGGCGCGGCGAAATCCCTTCGCTACAAGGATTCTCGGCATTTGACCGCTTCGACGCCGCCAGTTCTCCTTAACCTGCGGACGTTTCCGGTGCTTTACGTAGCGCACAAGTGTTGTCATCATCATGACGTCGAGGAATCCACCGTGGTTTTCCTCAGCCGCACCAAGGAGGCAGAGTGCCAGCCAAGAAGGCAGCCGCAGGGAAGGCGACAGCCAAAAAGGCTTCTCCCGCCAAGAAGACTGTCGCGAAGAAGACCAGCGCCGCGAAGACGACGACCGCGCGCAAGGTCGGCGCAGCAAAGAAGACAGCGACGAAGAAGGTGAGTGCGGCCACGAAGACCGCCGCCCGGAAGACGGTGGCGAAGAAGGCGCCGGCCAAGAAGACCGCAGCCAAGAAGGCCACAGCCAAGAAGACCGCCGCCACCAAGACCGCTGCCAAGAAGGTCACGGCGAAGAAGACCGCGGCCAAGAAGGCGCCGGCGAAGAAGGTCACGGCCGCGCGGAAGACCGCCGCGAAGAAGGCGCCGGCCAAGCGCACGACCGCAGCCGCGAAGAAGACCACGGCTGCGAAGAAGACGACGGCGAAGAAGGCCGTCGCCAAGAAGACCGGCGCCGCGAAGAAGACCGTGGCGAAGAAGACGACGGCCGCGAAGAAGACCGTTGCCAAGAAGGCCCCGGCGAAGAAGACCGCGGCCAAGAAGGCACCGGTCCGGAAGGCCGCTGCGAAGAAGGCCCCGGCCAAGCGCGTCGCCGCGAAGAAGGCGCCGGCGCGAGCCGCGAAGAAGTCCGCGGTGAAGACCGCCGCGAAAAAGGCGCCGGCCCGCAAGGCACCGGCCCGCAAGACCGCGGCCAAGCGGGTCGCCCGCTGATTCTGCGCCGGCACCCACGCGGTGCCGCGTCAGCACACCGATGATCGAGGGGCCTACCGGATGCTTCCGGTAGGCCCCTCGGCGTGGGCAGTGGGATCAGTCCTCGTCGTCCCACTTCGGGTCGTTGTCCCAGGCCTCGTTGCGTTCCTGGACCTTCTCCAGCGCGCGGGCGGCCTCCTCCGGCGAGCTGTACGGACCGAGCCGGTCGGCGGACTTCGCACCCTGGTACGGCTCGACCTTGCCGGTCTTGGTGTTGTAGTACCACTCGTTGCTGTGATCGTCACTCATCGCCGATAGCCACCTCCTGAGGTGTTGGTGCCGCTCACTAGAATGATCTCACCATGTCTGTCCTCACTCCTGGCGTCATCTCGCCGCGCCGCGACGTACCAGCTTCCATTCCGCGCCCGGAATACGTCGACAAGCCGGCACCGGCGCCGTTCGACGGTTCTTATGTGACGTCCCCCGAACTGGTCGAGAAGATGCGCGTCGCGAGCAAACTCGCCGCGCAGGCGTTGCAGGCGGTCGGTGCGGCGGCCAAGCCCGGCGTGACCACCGACGAGCTGGACGCGATCGGCCACGAGTATCTGGTCGAACGCGGCGCGTACCCGTCGACGCTCGGGTACCGCGGTTATCCGAAGTCGTTGTGTACGTCGGTCAACGAGGTGATCTGCCACGGCATCCCCGACGACCGCCCGCTCGAGGACGGCGACATCCTGAACGTCGACATCACGGCGTACCTCGACGGGGTGCACGGTGACACCAACGCGACGTTCCTGGTCGGCGACGTCGACGAGGAGAGCCGGCTGCTGGTCGAGCGCACCCGCGAGGCGCTGAACCGCGGCATCAAGGCGGTCAAGCCCGGCCGCCGGGTGAGTATCATCGGCCGCGTGATCGAGTCGTACGCGAAGCGGTTCGGTTACGGCGTGGTCCGCGACTTCACCGGCCACGGGATCTCGACCGCGTTCCACTCCGGGCTGATCATCCCGCACTACGACGACGAGCGCTTCGACGACCTGATCGAGCCCGGCATGACGTTCACCATCGAGCCGATGCTGACGCTCGGCACCCACGACTACGACCTCTGGGACGACGGCTGGACCGCCACCACCAAGGACAAGTCCCGCACCGCCCAGTTCGAACACACCCTCGTCGTCACCGACACCGGCGCCGAGGTCCTCACCCTTCCGTGACGCTCGCCCGTCCGCCGGTGCCATCGTCGAACCGAGGAAGCGCCGGCGTCCGCCGTCATCGGTTGGCGGCGTTGGTGATGAAGGTGCCGAGGTCGGCGGCTTGCCGGATGCGGGATTCGTCGTGGACGTACATCATGTGGCCGGCCGGGTAGTACTTCGTTTCGATGTTCGCCGTCAGTTCTTCGGGGATCTGCAGGCGGGCGAGGGTGTGTTCGGTGGCGAAGTACGGCGTCGCGCCGTCGTAGTGGCCGGAGCCGACGTAGATCTTGAGGTGCGGGTTGACGCGCATCGCCTCGGCGAGCTTGTCGGCGACCGTGATCTGCTGGCCCTCGAACTCCTTGAACGACCAGTTCTTCGCCGCGTCCACATTGATGATCTCGTACGGCAGGTCGTTGTGGTACTCGAGCTCGACCCGGAGGTAGTGGTTCAGCGCCGCCGAGTACGGACCGGTGATCGCGTTCATCGACGGATCCTTGTCCGGCGTCTCCGCGCCGTAGTCCGGGTTCCATCCGGTGAACCGGCCGTCCAGCCGTCCGACCGTACGGCGTTGCGCGCGCAGCAGCTCGCCGAAGAAGCGCATGTGCTCGATCCGCAGGTTCACCCGGTCGATGTAGTCCTCGCTCAACCCGGTCAACGCGGCCAGCCGCGCGACCACCTCGGCCCGGTAGTCCGCGGGGATCCGGTTGCCCTGGGCAAGCGCATTCGGGTACCGCCCGGCCGCGAACCGTTCCGCGTCGGCGAGCACCTCTTCGAGCGTCCGGTCCGGGACCAACCCGTGGTAGTGCGCGATCGCGGCGTACGAGGGCAGGAACAGCGTGTACGGCAGGTCGTTGCCCGGTGTGAAGTCGAGCGTGCCGAACTCCAGCACCGCCGAGATCAGCATCACGCCGTTGAGGTACATCCCGTACCGCTGCTGCAGATGCGCCGCGAGCCCCGCCGCGCGCGTCGTACCGTACGACTCGCCGGCCAGGAACTTCGGCGACATCCACCGCCCGTTGCGCGATGTCCACAGCCGGATCACCTCACCGACCGACTCCAGATCACGCGTGAACCCGTGGTAGTCCCCCGGCTTCTCCCCCTCCGCCGCGCGCGAGAACCCGGTCGACACCGGGTCGATGAACACCACGTCGCTGTACTTCAGCAACGTCTCCGCATTGTCGGCCATCGAGTACGGCGGGGGCGCCAGCTCACCGACATCACCAGACACCACGCGCCGCGGGCCGAGCAGACCGAGGTGCAACCAGATGCTCGACGAGCCCGGACCACCGTTGAACGCGAACGTCACCGGGCGGTCCGCGGCGTCCGCGTCGTCCAGCGTGTACGCCGTGAGGAACACCTCGGCCTTCGGCTTCAACCCGTCGAAGGTGCCGTCCTTGACCACCTCTTCGCGCAGCACGATCCGCCCGGTGGTCGCGGTGTACCGCAGCTCCTCGCCGTCCAGCGAGAGGGTGTGCTGTGTCGTCACCAGGTCGTCCACCGGCTTGACCGGCTTGCTCGTACCGGCGGACTCGGTCCCGTTGTTCTCGGCGCGTTCCTCGTTGGCCATGTCGAGCACCTTAATCCACCGCTGGAAGCACTAGCTTTGGACGTATGGCGACGATTGTGCACATCGCGTTCGTGGAGCACTGGGAGGCGGCGGTGCGGGCCGGGTGCTACCGGTGGTCGACGCGCGGGAAGAGCCTCGACGACGGGGCGACATTCATCCACGCGTCGCGGCCCGAGCAGGTCGCGATGGTGGCGAACTTCGCGTACGACGACGTGACCGAGCCACTGTGCCTGCTGGTGATCGACACCACCCAGCTGGTGTCCGCGCTGTGCGACGAGGACCTGGACGGGACCGGCCTGAGTTTCCCGCACATCTATGGGCCGCTGAACCTCGATGCCGTGGCCGACGTCCGTCGCTATCACCGCGGTGCGGACGGGCTGTGGCCGGAGGTAGCCCTCGAGGCCGTATCCTGAAGGCAGGAACGGGTCGGTCAGGCGATCGCGTCGTCCTCCTCCGGCACCGCCGGGCGAGGGCGCCGAGGAAAGTCCGGACTCCACAGGGCAGCGTGGTGGGTAACGCCCACCCGGGGTAACCCGCGGGACAGTGCCACAGAGAACAGACCGCCAGCGGCTCCGATGAACCCCGTGGTTCACCGGAGTGCGGGTGAGGGTGAAACGGTGGTGTAAGAGACCACCAGCTCCGCAGGTGACTGCGGAGGCTCGGTAAACCCCACGCGGAGCAAGGCCAAGAAGGGCGGTGGGCAACCACTGTCCGCGCGAGCGTTCGAGGGCTGCCCGCCCGAGCTCGCGGGTAGGCCGCTGGAGGTGGCCGGCAACGGTCACCCTAGATGGATGATCGCCCCCGACAGAATCCGGCTTACACGACCGGCCCGTTCCCACCTCATCCGCCGGCCCGTCCCCCGGCCTCAGCACGTTTCCAGGTCACAAAGCGGTTGAGAAGTGCCGCCGGTGACGGGGGCTCGATGAGAGGCTTGAGGTATGAGGCGACGGGGATGAGGCGACGGGGATGAAGCGGCGGCTGCGGACCGGATTCGTGATCGTGCTCCTGCTCGTGCTGCTCGGCGGCGCCGGGTACGTCGGGTGGGTGCTGGTGCAGCGGTCGGAGCCGGTCGCGCTGCCGGAGCCGAGCGGGAACTTCCAGGTCGGACGGCGGACGTTCGAGTGGACCGACACGCCACGCCGCGACCCGTACGTCGACGGTCCGCGCCGCCTGTCCGTCTGGCTGTGGTACCCGGTGGCGAAGGAGACCACCGGCCGCCGCGTCCAGTACGCGCCGGGCGAGTGGAGCGGACTGCACCTCGAGCCCCCGGTCTCGGTGTTCCAGGGACCGTTCGACACGCTGCAGGACCGCGCGCTCGACCGGGTCGCGGTCGCGCCCGGCCGGTTCCCGGTCGTCGTCCTGATGCCCGGGATGGGCCTGTCCGCGCCGATGTACGCTGCCCTCGCGGAAGATCTCGCCAGTCACGGGTACCTGGTCGCCGGCGTCACGCCGACGTACAGCGCCAACCTCACCGTCCTCGGCGGGCAGACGATCGAGAGCAAGCCGGAGGCGAGCCCGTCGAACCTCGGCGAAAGCACCGAGGGCGCGGAGCAGGTCGGCGATCACCTGGTCGGTCTTTGGGCGGCCGACGCGCGGTTCGCGGCCGGGATGGTCGCGAAGGAGCTGCCGAACTCGGTCGAGTCGGCCGTCGGTCCGTCGTACGTCGGGCACTCGTTCGGCGGCGCCGCGTCGCTCGAGGCGTGCCGCCTGGACTCGCGGTGCGCCGCCGCGGTCGACCTGGACGGGATCCAGTACGGCGAGGTGGTCCAGAAGGGAGTGCGGGCGCCGATCCTGCTGCTGGGTGCCGACGACTCCTGCATCACCAGCGTCTGCGGCCCGGACGCGCACACCGACCAGGGCCGCGACCGCGCCCTCTCGTTGCTCAAGGCAAGCACCGGAACGGCGTGGTGTGCGACGATCCCGGGCGCGCGGCACTTCAACTTCACCGACTACGGCGTCTACTACCTCGCGTACCCGCTGCGTCGCTACCTCCCGCTCGGCGACACCGACGCGCGGCACGCACTGACGGTCGCGAACGGTTACGTCAGCACGTTCCTCTCGCACGCGATCTACCAGACCGCCGCACCCGGCGCACCGGCCTGCAAGTCCTAGAGATCCACCTCGTACGTCTGACCGAGCAGCCGGTCGCCCCACTGCTCGTGTACTTCGGAACTCGTCAGACGGAAGCCACGCGCCAGGTAGATGTGCCGCGCCGCGACCAGCGGATCGTTCGTCCACAGCACCATGCGCTTGTAGCCGGCCGCCCGCGCGAACGCCATACACGTGTCGACCAACGCCGCACCCAGCTTCAGCCCGCGCGCGGCCGGCGTCACCAGCAGCAATCGCAGCTGCGCCGTCGTCTCGTCGGGTCCTTGCACACAGAAGATGCTGCCGGCGCGTTCGCCGTCCACCTCGGCGATCCACGCGGCCTCGCGCTCGTCGTCGTGGTCGGTCGCGTACGCCGTCACGATCTGCGCGATCAGTGTCTCGTACGCCGGTCCCCAGCCGTACTCCGCCGCGTAGATCTCGGCGTGCGCCTGCACCACCCAGCCGAGATCCCCCGGCTGCCCCAGTTTCCTGATCAGCTTCGTCATACCTACCCCTACTGACACGACTGTTTCAGTAGGCGATACTAGCTGCGTGCCGACCACGAAGGAAGCCCCGTCCGCGCGGCAGCAGGAACTGCTCGAGCGCGCGTACGCGTATTCGCTGACCCACGGCCTGGCCGACCTGTCGCTGCGCCCGCTCGCGACCGCGATCGGGTCCAGTCCGCGCGTCCTGCTGTTCCTGTTCGGCAGCAAGGACGGCCTGATCCGCGCCCTGCTCGCCCGCGCCCGCTCCGATCAGCTGGAGCTGCTGCGCCGGATCGGCGAGCAGTACGACGAGCCGCCCGGCCTGACCGTGGTCGCCCGCGAGTTGTGGACCTGGCTGTCCGCGGCCGAACACCGCCCGCTGCTGACGTTCTGGGTCGAGGCGTACGGGCGTTCCCTCATCGCCCCCGACGGCCCGTGGGCGGATTTCGCCCGCTCCACGGTCGACGACTGGCTCGAACTGCTCCGCACGAGCGACCCCGGCCAGTCCGAGTCCCGCCGTACCGCGGTTCTCGCCATCCTCCGCGGCGCCCTGCTCGACCTCCTCGCCACCGACGACCGGCAACGAACCACCGCAGCGGTCGAGGAATACCTCAAGGCACTGTCGTAACTACCGCGGAAGTCTCCAGGTCGGCCAGCGCGCGGAACGGAGCCCGCATCGCCCGGTCGATTCGGCGCTTCACCTGGCGCTCGTGCTCAGGCGCGAGCGTGCGCAGCTCCGAGCTCTCGTACATGAGGTCGACGAGCACCGGCCACTTGCCGTCGGACAGCGCGCAGTTCATCCGCCGCACGACCTCGTCCCGGCCGGCCGCGGGCGGAGCACCCGCCCGGCCGAGACCGGCGCCCTCGCCGACCCGCTCCGCGAGAACGTCGACGGCCGGCATGTACTGCTGGTACCTCGAGATCTCCGTGACGCGCTTGAGGCCCGGGCAGATCTCGGCCAGTCCGAGCTCGTCGATGTAACGGTCGAGGTTGCGCATCGCCCACGCCTCGGTGGCGCCTTCCTCGAGGGCCTTGCGGTCCGGGCTCAGCGGCGTGTCCCGCTCGTCGCCGTTGTCCCGCCCCTGCGGCGCCAGCATGTGCGCGTTCTCGTGCAATACCACGAGCAGCGCACTTCGGTACCGCACGAGGTCCTGAGGGGCGATCCCCTGCCCCTGCCGGGCGAACATCTCCTGCAGCGGCGCGACGAAATCACCGTGGTGGTAGCGCAGGGTGCCGTCCCAGTCCGCCGTACCGAGGACGATGCCGCGCTCGACCGTGCGGGTGTGCCCCAGCCGGCCGCGCCGCCACGACGAATGATGGGCGCCGGACAAGGCGACGGCCGCCTCGGCCTGTCGGTCCATGAGCTCGTCGAAGGTCCGGACACCCCGCCGACGGCCGGAAGGCGGCTCGCCGCCCGTCGCCGTCCCCCCAGTCGTCACCGTCGTCCTTGCGATTCGCCGCGTTCGAGTGTGTCGATCAGCTTGGCGAGGGACTCGTTCAGGGCGACGATCGCGTACCGTTCCGCGACGTCAGCTGTCTCGTCGGCGATACCGGAGATCTCCACGATGCCTGCTTCGGCGCGGGCCCGCCGCTCCGCCGTGGTCCCGGCACCGGCAGTGACGTCGGCGGTGGCGCGGTTCAGGGCTGCAGTTGCCCGAGCGACCCGGTCCTCGGCCTGGGGCGAGGTTTCGTTCACCTACTGGTCCAGCAGGTACTCGGCGGTGCGACGCTCGTCGGCCGGCTCGATCGACGGCCCGAGCGCCCGCAGGCGCCTCACTTCGGCGGTCGCGGCCTCCAGGTCCAGCCTGCCGAAGGCCCAGAGGTCGTGAGCGCTCTTGTACTGCGCGAAGAACTCGTCGTAATCCATCCCATCCCCTGTCAGCTCAGCTCGAAGGCGACGGTGCGCTTGGCGATGTCGGCTTCGACGAGTTTGACGCGGACCTGCTGGCCGAGGGGTAGCGACTGGCCGGTGACGCGGCCCTCGATCGCGTGTTTGGTCAGCACGACGATGCCGCGGCCGGTGTCCTTCTGGTCGACGTCGGTGATCACGCCGTCGAACTCGGCGCCGACCTGATCGGCGACCAGGCCGGCCTCGACCATGCTGACGATCGAGCGCTCGTACGCGTTCGCGCGCCGGCCCGCCTCGTCCATGATCTTGGGGATCTCGTCCATCGACTCGCGTACCCATGCCGGCACCTCGGCGCCCGCGGACAACGCGACGCAGATCTCGGACGCCCAGCGGTCCACCAGCCGCCGCAGCGGCGCGGTGACATGCGCGTACGTCGACTTCATCGCCGCATGCTCCGGCTGGTCCGGGACGCTGCCGTCGAAGGCCGTGTACCCGGCGCCGCGGAACAGCACCGTGCACGCCGCGAGCATCGCCGCGTGGGCCGGCACCTTCGGGTCGAGACCGTGGATGAACTCGGCGTACGTCGCGTCCTCGGGCCAGTCGATGCCGAGCGCTTTCGCGGTGCTGCCGAGCTTGCGCCGCAGGTCGTCGTGCGACTCGGGCAGTGTGCGCAGCACGCCGATGCCACCCTGCGTCATCAGGCTCGCGGCCGCCATACCGGTGAGCAGCGAGATCTGCGCGTTCCAGCCCTCGACCGGCAGCGGCGCGCGGAACTCCAGCCCCCAGCCGTGGTTGGAGGTGACGACCTCCTGGTCCGGGATCGGGAGGTTGACGCCGCCGCGGTCGAGTTCGCGCTGTTCGCGGAGCTTGCCGACCTCGCGGAGCAGTTGCAGCGACTCCGGCGCCGTACCGGCATCGAGGTCCTTCTGGACCGCCGCGTAGTTCAGCTTGGCCCGCGACTTCACCAGCGCGCGCTCGCAGCGCACGTCCGTGCCCTCGCCGGCGGCGTCGACCGTGATCGTCCACAGCACCGTCGGCCGCACCTGGTCGGGCAGCAGCGACGCCGCCGCCTCGGACAGCTCGGGCGGATGCAGCGGGGTGCGCTTGTCCGGCGCGTACAGCGTCTCGCCGCGGCGCCGGGCCTCCTGGTCGATCGGGTCGCCGGCCTGGACGAACGCGGCCACGTCCGCGATCGCGTAGTGCACCGTGTAGCCGTCGCCCGCCCGCTCGATGTGCAACGCCTGATCGAGATCCATCGAGTCCGGCGGGTCGATCGTCACGAACTCGATCGCGGTCCGGTCGAGCTCCGGCAGCCGCGGATGCTTCGCCGCCTCGAGCGCCGCGGCCGTCACCTCCGGCGGGAACTCCGCCGGCACCTCCAGCTCCCGGCGAATGTCCTGCAACGACGCCCGGAAAACCTCCGGAACCCCTTCGACGAACCTGACCCTCTGCAGCGGCATGGGCTCAGAGTAGCGTCGGCTCCACGTTGAAGGACCGCAACGAGGGCAGCCCGTCGGCGTACCAGTGGATCTCGGTCAGGGTTGCCGGGCGCAGTTCCATCCGGAACAGAGCGGACATCGGGGCTTGCAGCACCGACCGGACCATCAGCTTGATCGGTGTCACGTGGGTGACCACGACGACCGTCCGGCCCGGGTACCGCGCGAGCAGACCGTCCCGCGCCGAGCGGGCGCGCCGCGCACAGGTGTCGAACGACTCGCCGCCGGGTGGTGCGACCGCGGTCGAGTCCAGCCAGGCGTTCATCGCATCCGGCCATTTCTGCTGGATCTCCGCGAACGTGTGGCCGTCCCAGTCGCCGAACGAAACCTCCCGCCAGCCCTCGTCCACGACCGGCTCCAGCCCGAGCTTGCCCGCGACCGCCTCGGCGGTCTCCCGCGTCCGGCGCATCGGCGACACCACCAAGGCGTCGATCTCGCCGACCCGCGTCAGGTACTCCGCCGCGGCCGCGGCCTGCGCGCGACCGGTCTCGCTCAGCCCCGGGTTGTCACCGCCGGATCCCGAGAACCGCTTCTCCGCGGTATGCGGGGTCTCGCCGTGCCGCAGGAAGATCAGCCGCGTCGGCGGCGCAGTCTGCGGACCCCAGCCCTGCAAGGCCTTCTGCAGGTCGGACGGCTCCTTCTCGAGCGCGGCCGCCGTACCGGCCGGCGCCGGTGTCAACGGGATGTCGACGCCGTCGAGCGCGTTGTTCGCGAGCGCGTCCGCGGCCGCGTTCTGCGCGCGCGGCACCCACGTCCACTCGGTGCCGAACGGAGCCAGCCCCTGCGCCTTGATCGCCAGCGGCTGCAGATCCGGGTGCTTGATCTTCCAGCGACCGGCCATCTGCTCGATGACCAGCTTGGAGTCCATCCGCACCTCGATCGAGGCGTTCGGCGCGTACTCCCGGGCGAGTTCGAGTCCGGCGATCAGACCGGAGTACTCCGCGACGTTGTTGGTCGCGATCCCGAGCGTCCGGCCCTGCTGCGCGATCACCTTCCCGGTCTGCGGGTCGCGCACGAGGGCGCCGTACGCCGCCGGGCCGGGATTACCGCGCGATCCACCGTCAGCCTCGACGATGACGTGGGAGTAGTCGCTCATACCGCGCTCTCCGACGTCCGCACCAGGATGCGGCCGCACTCCTCACAGCGCAGTACGGCGTCCGGCGCGGCCACCTTGATCGCGTTCAGGTCCGACGGAGCGAGCTCCATCCGGCAGCCCATGCAGCGCTTGCCGACCAGCGGCGCGGCGCCGATCCCGCCGCTGTGTTCGCGCAGCCGGTGGTACAGCGCGAGGAGGTCCTCGGGCAGCTCGGCCGCGACCACGGCGCGCTGGTCGCCGAGCTGCGCGCGCTGCTCGTCCAGCTCCTTGATCGCCGCGTCGCGGCTGGTCTCCAGCTCGGCCTGACGGCCGGCGAACGCCTCGGCGCGGGTCCGCAGCTCGGCCTGCACCGCCTCGGCGGCCTCGAGCTTCTCCATCACCTCGAGCTCGGCGTCCTCCAGGTCGGCGATCCGCCGTTCCAGCGAACCGATCTCGTGCTGCAGGTTCTCCAGGTCGCGCGGCGAGGTGACCTGACCGGAGTCGATCCGCTGCTGGTTGCGGGCCCGCCGCTGCTTGACCTGCTCGACGTCGGAATCGGCCTTCTTCTGCTCCCGTTGCAGGTCGCTGACCTCGGTGTCCGCGGTGACCAGGTCGCGGTCGACGACCGCCTTCTCGGCGGTCAGCTCCTTGAGCGCCTGGTGTTCGGGCAACGACGCGCGCTTGTGCGCGACCTGATCCAGCTGCAGGTCGAGGTCCTGCAGGTCCAGCAATCGGCGTTGGACGGCGGGCTCGGCGTTCAGAATCGGCTCCTTAGGTGAGGTCCGGGGCGCTCAGATCCGCAGGGTCCATGCATCCGTGCAGAGCGTCGAGATGTGAGTGTCTACGGTACTTCCTCGCGCCGCCAGCTCTTCGACCAGGAGCCGTTCGGCGTCCGCGAGCCACGGCCACTCGCTGGCCCAGTGCGCAACGTCGACCAGCGCCGGATCGCCGTACGCCCGGGCCTCGGTCGCGGGGTGGTGCCGCAGGTCGGCGGTCAGGTACGCATCCACGCCGGCTGCGCGGACCCGATCGAACTCCGAGTCGCCCGCTCCCCCGACCACCGCGACGGTCTCGATCGTGCGGTCCGGATCGCCGGAGACCCGGACGCCGTGCTCGGTGCGCGGCAGACTTTCCGCGACCAGCCGCGCGAACGCCGACAGCGGTAGCGGCACCTCGAGGACGCCGATCCGGCCGCCGCCGCGATCACTCGGCAGCGCGGCCAGCTCGTAGATGTCGTACGCCGGTTCCTCGTACGAATGCGCCGCGACCAGGGCCTCGACGACCGCGCGGCGCTTGCGGCGCGGCAGCAGCATCTCGACCCGGCGCTCCGGGACGACCTCGATGTCGCCGACCGACCCGATCGTCGGGTTCGCACCTTGCAGCGGCCGGAACGTGCCCTCACCGGTACCGCTCCAGGCCGCGCGCTCGTAGTCGCCGATCTGCCCGGCGCCGGCCTTGGCCAGCGCGTCGATCATCGCCTGCGTCTCGTCGACCGGGACGAACACGACCACCTTGTCCATCGGCTCGTCGGGCATCGCCTTCAAAGGACGGGTGTCGCGCAGACCGATCGCTGCGGCGAGCGCGTCGCTCACGCCCGGGTTCGCGTTGTCGGCGTTCGTGTGGCAGACGTGCAGCGCGACGCCGGCGCGGATCAGGTCGTGGATCACGCTGCCCTTAGGGGTCGTCGCGGCCACGCTGTTCACCCCGCGCAGCAGCAGCGGGTGATGGGTGACGAGCAGATCGAAGCCGCCCTCGATCGCCTCGTCGACCACGGCCCGCATCGGATCGACGGCGAACAGGATCCGCCGTACCTCCTGCTCCGGGTCTCCGGTCACCAGACCGACCGCGTCCCAGGACTCCGCCCAGGCCGGGTCGTAGAGCCGGTCGAGAACCGTGATCACGTCCGCAAGCGTCGTCACGCCGCCTATCCTGACACCCTCCGAGCTCCCGGCGCGCGGGGCCTCCTGGTGGTGTACGGCGCGCAGGGCCCTGCTGATGGTGTGCGACGTGCGGGCCTTGATGGTGAGCGGCGCGCGGGGCGTGCTGATGGTGAGCGGCGCGCGGGGCGTGCTGATGGTGAGCGGCGTGCGGTCGCGCGGACAAGGATCGTGGCGGGGGCAACCGCCCCGGTGCCCCCACCACGACCGGACGCCCCGGCCACAGGGGGAGGGCCGTACAGGGACGGCTTGGCCGGGACGGGCTTTGGGTAGTGCTGGCCTGTGTAGTGCTGGCTTGTGTGTCGGTCAGATCAGCCAGGCGGTGGTGGCGCTGGGGAGCTTGTCGCCCTCGAGCGGACCGCTGGACAGGACGACCGCCGCGTCGGGCAGTTCGATCGGCGCCGCGCCGAAGTTCGTCACGCACTGCCAGCCGCCGGAGCGGACGAAGTGCAGCACCTCGTCCTGGTTGTCGATCCAGGTCAGCGAGCTGTCAGTGCGCAGACCACGACGTACGGCGAGAGCCTTGCGGTACATGCTCAGCGTCGATTCCGGATCGTGCTCCTGCGCCTCGACGGAGTACGCGCCGAACCACTTCGGCTGCAGCAGATGCGATCCGCCCGGACCGAAGCCGAACGACAGCCCGTTGATCGTCCACGGCAGCGGGACACGGCAGCCGTCGCGGCCCTTCTCAGCACCCTTCGAGCGGAAGTACGCCGGGTCCTGGAGGTTCGCGGCCGGCAGCTCGCCGACCTCCTGCAGACCGAGCTCCTCACCCTGGTACAGGTAGGCCGATCCCGGCAGCGCCAGCATCAGCAGCGTCGCGGCGCGGGCGCGGCGCAGGCCGAGCGCGACGTCCACTGTCGGCTCGGTGCCGTTGCTGAGCAGCCAGTCCTTGCCGTCCTGCCAGCCGCCCTTCGGGTTCTTCGGCAGGCCGTACCGGGTCGCGTGCCGGACGACGTCGTGGTTCGAGAACACCCACGTCGAGGAAGAGCCGTTCTCGGCCGCGAGCGCCAGATTCTGCTCGATCACCTCGCGGAACTTCTGGTACTCGAAGTCGGCCTGCAGCAGATCGAAGTTGAACGCCTGGCCGAGGCCGTCGGCACTCGCGTACTGCGCGCGCCGATGGGCCGGGACGAACGCCTCGGCGACCGCGGACCGCGGCGGGTCGTAGGTGTTCAGCAGCTTGCGCCAGTCCCGGTAGATCTCATGCACGCCGTCCTGGTCCCAGAGCGGGTGCTTGCCGTTGGACTCCGACTGCCGCGGCAGCGTGGTCTTGGACGGGAACGGCTCGGTCAGGTCCTTCACCAGCGCGTGCGCGACGTCCACCCGGAAGCCGTCGACACCGCGGTCGGACCAGAACTTCAGCGTCTCCAGGAAGTCCGCCCGGACCTCGGGGTGCTGCCAGTTCAGGTCGGGCTGCTCGGCCGCGAACAGGTGCAGGTACCACTGGCCGTCCTCGGTCTGCGCCCACGCGGAACCGCCGAACACCGAGTCCCAGTCCGACGGCGGCTGGTCGCCCTGACCGTCGCGGAAGATGTACCGATCCCGGGCCGGGTGGCCCTTCGCGGCCTCGAGCGCCTCGACGAACCACTCGTGCCGGTTCGAGGTGTGGTTCGGGACGATGTCGACGATCAGCTTGATGTTCTCCGCGTGCAACGCGTCGACGAGCTGGTCGAAGTCCTGCAGCGTCCCCAGTCGCGGGTCCACATTGCGGTAGTCGTCGACGTCGTACCCGCCGTCGGCCAGCGCGGACGGATAGAACGGGCTCAGCCACACCGCGTCGATGCCCAGCGCCACCAGGTACGGGACTCGACTGATGATGCCGGGCAGATCGCCGACACCGTCGCCGTTGGAGTCGGCGAAGCTGCGCGGATAGATCTGGTAGACGACGGCCTGCCGCCACCAGTCGGGGTCGGTGGACTGCGGAGTACTCACTGATTGCCTCACAGGGGAAATCTGTCGGTCACCCGGCGTTTATATATAGGCTCTAAATTTAGAATCTGCATGTATTCTGCGACTGTACGACGACGAGGTCAAGGGGCTTTCATGGCGAAACCACCGGCTACCCCGCCGACGGCCACCCCGACGATGTTGCGGCGGGTGAACGCGGGCAAGGTACTCGGCGTACTCACCCGTGCCCGGGTGATGACGGGGACCGGCCTGATCGAAGCCACCGGACTCACCCGCGCCACCGTGCACGCGGTCTGCAACGACCTGATCTCGATGGGCTGGGTGATCGAGCTCGACCCCGGCCGGACGTCGGTCGGGCGGCCGTCGCGGCGGTTCGAGTTCAACAGCCGCGCGGGGTACGTGCTCGGTATCGACATCGGCGCGGCGAAGACGACCGTGCTGGTGTCCGACCTGCGCGGCGAGACACTGGCCAAGGCCGTCCGGTCGACGGCCGGGGTGACGACACCGGCCGAGCGGACCGAGATCGTGCACCAGGCGGCGGTCGATGCGCTGGCGTCCGCGGGAGTGTCGGACGCGCAGGTGCTCGCCGCCGGCGCAGGGGTCGCGGCGCCGGTCGACCGGGACGGCAACATCCTGGTGGACGACGAGTTCTGGCGGCGCTTCGACACCGGGCTGTCCACGCGGCTGACCGAGCTGCACGGTTGGCCGGTCCTGCTGGAGAACGACGCCAACCTCGCCACCCTGGGCGAGCACTGGCGCGGGGACGCTCGCAACGTCGACGATCTGGTGGTCCTGCTCGCCGGCGAGCGGTTCGGGTCCGGGCTGATGGACTCGGGGCGGTTGCTGCACGGTTCGCGCGGCGGCGCCGGCGAGATGGTGTTCCTCAAACTGGTCGAGGGTGTCGGCGACACGCACGGGATCGCGCGCTTCGCCCGCGAGAAGGGCGCTGCGGCGATCGCGGACGAGGGCGTCGAGACATCTCTGCGGGAGCTCGTCGGCGACAGCGAGGTGACCGCCGAGCAGGTGTTTCGTGCGGCCGCGGACGGCGACAAGGTCGCCGAAGAGATCCTGCACGAGATCGCCGACCGAACCGCGCGCGTGGTCGCCACGCTCGGCACCCTGTTCAACCCCGAACTGGTCGTCCTCGGCGGCGCCGTCGCCGAAGCCGCAGCGGCCCTCCTCCCCGACCTGGAGTCCCGCCTGGCCCGCTACACCAGCACACCCCCACGCGTCGCCGTCTCCTCCCTCGGCGACGCCATCGTCTCCGTAGGCGCAGTACGCCACGCCCTCAACTACGTCGAAGACCACGCTTTGGACCTAGAACTAACCTGCCGCCAGCCCTAACCCACCCACCGGCGCGGACCACCGCCGCGGACCACCGCCGCGGACCACCGCCGCAGGTCGCCGGAGTGGGGTCGCCGCCGCAGGTCGCCGCTGTGGGTCGCCGCTGTGGGTCGCCGCTGTGGGTCGCCGCTGTGGGTCGCCGCTGTGGGTCGCCGGCGCGGCCGCACAGAGCGGGACGCCGGCGCGGGGCCGCACAGAGCGGGACGCCGGAGTGGGGTCGCCGGCGCGGGCCGCGCGGAGTGGGACGCCGGAGTGGGCTGCTGTGGGCCGCAGGGGTGGGGCGCGGCGCGGACACAAGTGGGGGCCTTGAACAGGAACTGGAGGGCTAGGACCGGTTATTTCCTGTTCACACCCCCCGCCGCGCGGACACAGCCCCCACTTCCGGCGCCGGCCAAACCCATCAGGACACCACGCCAGCCTCACCGCGTCCCAGACCGGACCACCAGACCGGACCACCCACCCCAGACCGGCCCACCACCCCAGACCGGACCACCCACCCCCGACCGGCCCACCCGCAATCCTCCCCACATCGCAGACCGCCCCACCCCCACGACCGCCCCACCCCACGACCGCCGCACCCCCCAGGACCGCCGCCCCCCCCAGACCGCCCCACCCACAGACCACCCCACATCTCAGACTGCCCCACATCCCAGACCGCACCGCCAGGCCAACTTCCTGCGACGGTTGGGCTTGGTGATTCGCCGCTCGGTGTGTCAACCCGACAGGACGTGTCGTCGCGTTGCCCCTTGCCGCCCGCTCACGACGGGGCCTGAGCCCCCGTCGTGGTCGGAGACCTCCTGTCGAGGTGACACGCCTAGATGATTGATGCACGGCCTGGTCTGGATTCGGTGGTCGTGGTGATGGAGCCGGGGACGCTCGGGCATGTGGGCGTGAGTGGCGTGTGTCAGGTCGACAGGACGTGTCCCGTGCCAGGGGTCACAGCTGAGCGTGTACCAGGCGCCGAACACACCCGCCCCGCACCACACTAGCTGTCGAGCGTGCACACCTTCGGGCCGCGCATCAATCATCTAGCGGGTCAGCTGCTTGGCGATGGCTTCCAGGACGATGACGTTGCGGCCGGAGGTAGTGGCCGAGGGGATGCCTTGCGGTACCAGCTGCTGGTCCTCAGGGATGCCGGTGCAGAGGACGAAGACGTTCTCCGGGTGCGCCTGGATCAGGTAGTCGAGGGCGGCGCGCATCCACGGTGTCCGGCCCGCGTCCTGGACCGCGATCACCAGCGGACGGCCCTGGGCAGCCTTGGCTGCGTTGGCGATCGCGTCGTCCTGGGGTTCACCATTGTCGGTGAGGTGGTGTTCACCGCGCAGCACCACACCCTCGGCGCTCGGCGACACCCTGGTGAAGATCTCGGGCAACCCGGAGAAGTACGGGTTCCACGCCGGGTGCAGGCCCTGCGTCAGGTCGACCACGTACGGCGCCGCGCCGAACGCCGGGAACGTCTGGCCGGCCACCAACCGCGCCGCGACCTCGCGGATCGGTGCGCCGTCGAGGCCCGGCAGACGCGTGCGCCGGACGAGTGACGCGGCGAGCGCCCGTACTCGGGCCGCGGCGTCGGCGACCCGCTCGGCAGGGAGCGTTCCTTCGCGGACCGCTTCGACGACGCGGGCGGTCAGCGCCTGTGGGTCGGCCGTACCGACCGCGATCATCGCCAGGTCGGCGCCTGCGGTGATCGACGCGACGGCGGCGTCCTCGATCGAACGGTTCTTGGTGATCGCCTGCATCTCGAGCGCGTCCGTGGTGATGACGCCTTCGAAGCCGAGTTCGTCGCGCAGGAGTCCGGTGAGGATGCGGCGCGACAGGGTGGCCGGCTGGTCGTCGTACGCCGAGAACACGATGTGCGCGCTCATCACGACGTCGGCGCCGGCCGCGATCGTGGCGCGGAAGGGTTCGAGCTCGACCGCGCTGACCTCGTCGATCGACCGGTCGACGCGCGGGAGATCGGTGTGCGAGTCGACGGCGACGTCGCCGTGGCCCGGGAAGTGTTTCGGGCAGGCGGCGATACCCGCCTCGTGGACGCCTTCGACGAACGCGACGCCGTGCCGCGCGACGATATCCGCCGTCCGGCCGAACGAGCGGGTCGAGATGATCGGGTTGGCCGGGTTGCTGTTCACGTCGACGGACGGCGCGAGCATCAGGTCGATCCCCAGTGCGGCGAGCGTCGCGGCAGCGTCGCGCGCCGCGGCCCGGGTCAGGTCGGGATCATCCAGGTCGCCCAGCAGGCGCGGCGAAGCGAGCGGCCACGGGTTGGCCGGCGCCAGATGGCTGAACTCGCCACCCTCGTGGTCGATCGCCACGATCAGGTCCGAACGCTCCGCCCGCAGCTCAGCCGTCAGCGCGGCGACCTGGTCGGCGTCGGCCACGTTCCGGGTGAACAGGATGACTGCCCCGAGCCCGTCCGCCACCGCCCGCCGCAGCCCGTCCGGCGCCGATGTTCCACTGAATCCCACAACCAACGCCCCGGCAGCATCCCGCTCCAGTTGATCACTCATCCCCCAACCCTCTCCTCCCATCCCCGCGCACCGCCACCCGACCCACCAACTCTCCGCCGATGACCTACCGCCGCCCCGCTCGTCCACCGCAGTACTCGTCGGCCCCGCAGCCGGCCTCGTCCTTCCGGTGTGGCCCACCGCAGCCGCGGCCCACCTGCCGTTGTCCGGCGAATCTCAGCTCGTCCGCAGGCCGCCGCGGGACGTCCCCGCCTGTCGGCCGGTGTGGCGACGGAGAGTGGTGGGCTGGGGTTGGAGCTGGGTGTGGAGCGTCGCGGAGGGGTTACGGAGAGCTAGGAAATTCGAGGCTGGTGACGCGTTCAGGGGCATCGTTGTCAGGGGTTGTCATGGCAGTTTGTTGCCGTCTTCCTGCGGGTTTTCCGTGATTACCTCGGATCACCTCTGTCTGTTCGGGCCAACTACAGATAACGTTGTCTCCCGACCTGACCGCCCTGACCGGGGGGACGATGAGCGACGACGCAGCGATGGCGCGGGGAACCGTGCTGGGAATCGACATCGGCGGCACGAAGATGGCCGCCGCTTTGGTGTCCCCCGACGGCACGATTCTCACCGGCGATCGGATCGCCACTCCGCCCGGCGACGCCGATCAGGTGTTCGCCGCGCTCGGTGAACTGATCGACCGCGTCCGCGGCGATTCCACTCCCCTGGCCGTCGGCATCGGATCCGCCGGCCCGATCGACCAGCAACTCGGGCTGGTGTCCCCCGTGAACATCCCCGGCTGGCGCAACTTCCCGATCGTCGATCGGGTCCGCGCGGCGACCGGCGGCGTACCCGTGACGCTCGGCCTCGACGGGCACTGCTTCGCGCTCGGTGAGTTCTGGAGCGGGGCCGGCCGGGAGGCCGAGACATTGCTCGGGATCGTTGTGTCGACCGGTGTCGGCGGCGGTCTGGTCGTCAAGGGCAAGCCGCTGCTCGGACAGTCCGGCAACGCGGCGCACATCGGTCACGTGGTCGTCGATCAGGACGGCGAGGCGTGCGCGTGCGGTTCGTTCGGTTGCGTGGAGGCGTACGCGAGCGGTCCACGAATGGTCGCTCGTGCGCAGCGCAGCGGCTGGCGGAGCGACGAGCGCGTGGACGCCGCCGTACTCGCTGCCGATGCCGCGGCCGGGGACGAGCTCGCACTGGCCGCGTTCGACGACGGGGCACAGGCACTGGCGGCCGGGATCGTCGCGACGGCTGTCACGGTCGACCTGACCACGGTCGTGATCGGTGGCGGGGTCGCGAAGGCAGGCTCGGTGCTGTTCGACCCTGTGCAGGCGTGGGTGAAGCGGCTGGCGCAACTGCCGTTCGTCACCGACATCACCGTGGAACCCGCACAGCTCGACAACGCCGGCCTTCTCGGCGCCGCCCACCAGGCCTGGTCCGCACTGGCCTGAACCGCCGCCCGGTTGAACTGCACATTCTGGGTCGCGCGGTAAGGCCTTGTCTGCGCACCTTTGCGCAATTTTTACGAAACTCGCCAAACCCTGTAACGGCGGCCCTACGCCACGCGATGCAACGGATGGATGGGGTGGGGGCACCGTCATCCACGGCCGGTCAGCAGGGGGGCCCGGACCGGCCGGCGAACGGGAGATCGAGGGGGGCCTTGGATCAACCGGACACGAGCGCGGCGGGTGAGGCAACTCCCCGCCGCGACCGTGTGAACCACGGATCGGGAACCACGAGGCCGCCGGCACCGTCCGACCGATCAACACGTTCGATCCCGCGGAGGGATGGGGATCGAACGCGGGTTCTGCACCGTGAACGGCGGGCGGTGGTCGCTGGGAGGGTCACTACCGAACAGACCTCCCGTCCACGGTGCAGAACTTCATCGGTCCGCACTCGTCCAGGTTCCGGCTGATCGCGCCCGGAGATCCGCTACGGCTTGAGCCACTCCGGGGCCGGCAGGCGGTCGCGGTCCAGGCGGCCGTTGTCGTCCAGCGGCAGTTCCTCGATCGGGATGAGGTCCGCCGGCACGAGATAGATCGGCAGTTCCTTGGTCAGGTCGAGCATCAGCCGCGCCAGTACGGCCGGGTCGCTGTCCTCGAGGACGACGTACCCGATCAGGCAGGTGTCGCCGCCCGGATCGGAGCACGCGACCACGACCGCGTCGACGACGCCGGGCTGGTCGGCCAGGACATGCTCGGTCTCGCCGGGCTCGACCCGGTGGCCGCGGATCTTCACCTGATCGTCGGCGCGCCCCAGGTACTCCAGCGTGCCGTCCGGGCGCCACCGACCCAGGTCGCGGCTCCGGTACAGCCGCGCGCCGGGGTGCCCCGGGTCCGCGACGAACGCCCGCTCGGTCTCCTCCGGGCGCCCGATGTAGCCGCGCGCCACCGCCGCGCCGCCGAGGTGGATCTCGCCGACCGCGCCCACCGGCAGCGGTCGCAGCGCGGCGTCCAGGAGTCGTACCGCGACCCCGTCGATCGGCCGCCCGATCGAGGGGCGGTCCTCGGCCGGGTCGACCTCGTGGATCGTGGTCACGATCGACGCCTCGACCGGCCCGTACTCGTTGAACAGCCGGCAGTCCGGATGCGCGTCGAGGAAGTCCCACACCTTGTGCGTCAGCACCATCGCCTCGCCGCCCGCGACGATCTCCCGCAACGCGGGCAGCTCCGGCAGCCGGCGCATCGTCGCGAGCAGTGCGGTCAGCGGGCTGAACGCCATGAACAACCGCTGTACGTCGTGATCGCGCAGCGCCGCGACCACCGCGTCGGGGTCGTACCGGTCGTCCTCGCCGATCAGCACGAGCGCGGCGCCGGAGGCCAGCGTGGTGAACATCTCCTGCACATGAACGTCGAAGCCGAACGAGGTCCACTGCAGTGTCCGCAGCGGCCGCCGCGTGCGCAGGTAGTGACGGACCAGGTTCACCGGGCCGCGGTGCGGTACGACGACACCCTTCGGGATGCCGGTCGATCCGGACGTGTAGATGCAGTAGGCAATGTCGTCGGCCGCGGACCGTACCGGTGGCGCCTGCCGCGCCCGGATGTCGCCGTCGCCGCCGCCGACCGGCACCAACCGCAGACCGAGCCGGTCGGCCAGCGCGGCGTCGTCGCCGACCAGCGCGACTGCCTGCGCATCCTGGACCATGAACGCCCAGCGGGACTCGGGTACGCCGGGATCCAGCGGGAGGTACGCCGCACCGGACTTCAGAACAGCGAGGACCGCAACGACCATTTCGGTGCCGCGGGCAACACGTACCGCGACCAGTTCCCCGGACTTCACACCGAGGTCGACCAACTGCCAGGCGACAGCGTTGGACCGGCGGTCGAGTTCGGCGTAGGTGAGCTCGCGATCGCCTTGAATCACAGCGATTGCGTCCGGAGTGCGCGCGACCTGCTGCTCGAACAGGGTGTGCAGTCCGCTCAGGCCGCCGCCGACGACCGCATTCCGCCGCAGGTTGGCGACCGGGCCGGAGCCGTTGGCGACCGGGCCCGAATCGTTGGCGTCGCCCTCAAGATCACGGAGCATCGCGAGGTCGGACTCGATCGGGAGGACCAACTCCGGCAGTCTCAGGTCCGGGATTGTCGTTGCCCTGCGCAACACTTCGGCGAGGTAGTCGAGCAGCCGCTCGACCGTCGTACGGTCGAACAGTCCGGAGCGGTAGTCCGCCGTACAGGTGATGCCCGCACCGTGGTGCGTGAGGCGGAAGCGCAGGTCGACGGTCGGCGGCAGTTCGGCGTCGCCGTCCTCGAACTCGACCAGGATCTGGAACAACGGATCCCGCTGGAGAATCGCGAGGTCGGTCCCGGCGTGGTCGAACGCACCCGCAGTGATGTCGCGGATCCGCTCGGCGAGTTCGCCGAGCTCGGGTTCGCCGGACAGGTCGATCCGCAACGGCAGCGCGCGGCGTGGCGCGGTCGAGGTGTCACCCTTCGGCCGGATCAACGCCGAGCCGATGGTCACATCGTCCTGCGCGGCGAACCGGCCGAGGACCGTCGCGACCGCGGCGAGCATGGTCGTCGCCGGGCTGTGCTTGCGATCCCTGGAGTAGCTCAGTACGGCGTCGGCCAGCTCTTCCTCGAGCTCATGCTTGACCGAGGCAACCGCTTCGTCCCCGGCCACTCGCGCACCGTCCGCTGGTAACACCAACGGTTCGGCGCCGGCCAGCACCGCAGTCCAGTAGGCAAAGTCCCGCCGCCGCGGATCTTCGGTACGCCGACCCTCACCAACCTGCTCGGCCGCTGTCGCGGATGCCTCCGGGTCACCGGCCGCCAGTACGGCAGGCTCCTGCTCGTCGACGCTCGACTCACCGTCCGCCCGGTCCGACGCCGCCTCGTCCGACGCCGCCTCGTCCGTCGCCGCCTCGTCCGTCGCCGCCTCGTCCGTCGCCGCCTCGTCCGTCGCCGCCTCGTCCGTCGCCGCCTCGGCTGACGCGGTCTGGTCCGGCGCGATCGCTTCCGGCGCAGCCGGGCCAGGCTCGGTCCCTGCCGGCGTGGTCTGGTCCGCTTCCGCTTCTTCCGTGCACGCCGCACTCGGGCGGTCGGCTGCGTCACTGAGGTCTGCCGGTTCGCTCAGATCGGCCGGTTCGCTCAGATCGGCCGGTTCGCTCGGGTCGGTCGATTCGCTCAGGTCGGGTGACGCGGCGCTCGGCCCCTCGGCCGGGTGGTCGGTCGGCTCGGCGGAGGGGTCGGCCAGGAGGGCGAGTTGTTCGCGCAAGAGCTTGGTGACGCCGTCAACCAGCTGACCGGCCACTCGGAGTTGCTGGGACATCAGCGCGGCCATGCCACTGCCCGGCAGCTCTGCCGCGCCGGTGGCCGTGGCTGCCTCGTCGACCTTCGCAGCCAACTCGGCAAGCCCCGAGCCCAAAAGCGCCAGAGCCGCCCGCGGGTCGCGCGCCTGCGCAGCGGTGCTCTCGACGCCCGCCGCAGCAGACGGCTCGTTGGCCGCGCCCGTGGTTAGGTCAGCAGAATCGTTGGCCGCGCCCGTGGACACGCCAGCGGAGTCGTTGGTCGCCCCCGTGGACACGCCAGCGGAGTCGTTGGTCGCCTCCACGACTTCACCGGCAATCGCCCCGGCGGTCGTGGCTTCGATCGCCTCGGCGAGCGACTGGAGGTCCGCGGTTGACGGCTCGTCTTCCGGCGCAGGCTCCAACTCCGGTTCGGCGGTTTGGACGGCTACAGCGGTCGCGAGTTTGTGGGGTGTGGTGTACGTGAGGAACAGGTCGTCCGGCGTCAGTTCCGCCTCGAAGCGGCCGTTCAGTTCGTCGATGACCGGGGCCATCGACGCCGGTGTCGCGCCGAGTTCGGCGAAGGTGTGGTCGACAGTGAGGTCGTACGGGTCCAGGCCGTGGACCTCACAGGTCATGTCGAGGATGACGTCGAGCGACTCGCGGTATCGCTCCGCCGACATCTCGTTGCCCGACAGCGATCCGGCCTGCGCCAGGTAGTCGGCGTCGATCTCGTGCGTCTCGGCCGGCAGCGCGAACGGCGACGGCTCCTCGAGGAGTTCGGCCGGTTCGTCGGCGATCTGGTCCGGCGGGTCGAGCGGGATGCGCTTCACGGCTGGGTTCGACGGCGGGTCGAACACCACGGTCTGCGCACGGGCACCGCGCTCGAAGGCGCTCGGCCGCGACGAAACGTTGTCCCCGGCAACCGCCGTACCAGCACCGCCACCGGCGCCAGCACTGGCACCGACGCCCGCACCCGACGAGGACTGTGCGGTCGACGGGGCCGGCGCCGCGACCTGCACGGACGGGTCGACGGGGTGGTGCACCCGGCGGAACGGGTACGTCGGCAACGGCACGCGGCCGCCGTCCGGGTAGACTTTCGCCCAGGCGATCTCGGTGCCCTGTTCGTACAGCTCGGCGAGACCGTTCATCGTCGCGAGGACGGGGTCTTGACCGAGGCGTTGGGCCGGGATCCACGTGCTGTTGGGCGCGATTCGGCGGCCCGCGGGACTCAGTACGGCGTCCGGCCCGAGCTCGAGGAACCGTCGGCACCCCGCCGCTGTCACGGCCTCGACCGCGTCACCGAACAGCACCGGCTGCCGCAACTGCCCGACCAGGTATTCGCCGTCCAGCACCGTCCCGGACTCGAGCAGATCACCCGACCAACTGGACACCATCGGCGTCCGCAACGGCTTCAGCGTGATCTCCCGGACGATCTCCGCGAAGTCCGACAAGATGGGATCGACCAACGAGCTGTGGAACGCGCGGTCGACATCAAGTCGTTGCCATGCCACCTGCAACTGATCCAGCTGCGCCGCCAGCTGACCGACGATCACCTCGGAGCCGGTCAGCACGAACGACTGCGGTCCGTTGCCAGCGGCAACCTCAACCCCTGCGGTACGGGCGATTTCGCGTACCCGATCCGCGTCCGCGCGGACGGCAACCATTGCCCCGGGCACCGTTCCGCGCTGCATCAGCTCGCCGCGCTTCGCGGTCAGTCGGACGCCGTCCGCAAGCGACAGCGCACCGGCAACACACAACGCGGCGTACTCACCGACGCTGTGCCCCACGACCAACGCGGGCTGCACGCCGAACGACTGCCACAACCGCGCCAACGCGAGCTCGAACGCGAACAGCGCGGGCTGAGCGGTCTCGGTCGGCCACACACCCTCGGTCGTGCCGGCGGGTGTGAGGAGCAGCTCGAGCAGGCTGCCGCCGGTCTCCTCGTGGTAGACGCGGTCGCACTCATCCAGAACCGACCGGAACGCCGGGAACCGGGCCGCGAGCCCCGCAGCCATCCCACGTCGCGCCGCGCCCTGACCGGTGAACGCGTACCCCAGCGGTCCGGGTCCGCCGCGCGGCACCGCGGTGGGCTGCACGGAACCGAGCGCATCGGCCAACTCGGCCTCCGTCGCACCCGCGACCGCGACCCGGTACCGGTGCGCCGGCCGCCCGAGCGCCGCCGTACCCGCGAGATCGATGAGGCGATGATTGGTGCCGTGGTCGAGGTCGGTGCGATACAGCTCGATGAGATCGGCCAGTGCGTCCGGATCGGGCGCGGACAGCGGCAGCACGACGGGGCCGTCGTCCTCGCGACGGATCTGGCGTGGTGCCTCCTCGAGGATCACGTGCGCGTTCGTACCGCCCGCGTCGAGGGCGCTGACGCCGGCACGCAACGTCGTACGGCCGGGCAACGGCGGTACGGTCCACTCGCGCGCCTCGGTACCGATCACGAACGGGCTGCCGTCGAGGGCGAGCGCCGGGTTCGGGGCGGTGACGTTGATCGTCGGCACCAGCGTACGGTGCTGCAGCATCAGGATGGTCTTGATCAGACCGGCCATCCCCGCGGCGCTGTCCAGGTGGCCGATGTTCGGCTTCACCGAGCCGATGGTGCAGAAGCCGACCTTGTCGGTGTGCCTCCGCAAGGCGGTCGTCAGGGCGGTGACCTCGGCGGCGTCGGCCTCCAGGCTGCCGATCCCGTTCGCCTCGATGTAGCTCAGCGAGTCGGCGTCGAACCCGGCACGCTCCAGGGCACGCTCGATCAGCTCCACCTGGTCGCCCGCGGGCGCGTCCTCGTTGCTCACCGCCGTACCGCGAATCACGGCGTACACCGTGTCGCCGTCGGCAAGGGCCTGGTCGAGGCGCTTCAGCAGTACGGCGGCGACACCGTTGCCACCGACCGTGCCGTCGGCGTCCGCAGCGAACGCGCGGACCTGCCCGGTCGGCGAAAGGATCGAACCCGGCTCCGGGTGGTACGTCGTTGCCTGCGGCACCTGTACGGCGGCAGCGCCGGCGAGGGCGAGGTCCGCGTCGCCGGACCGGAGCGCCTGGCAGGCGAGGTGCACCGCGACGAGGGACGACGAGGACGCGGACTGCACGCCGATCGCGGGACCGGTGAGGCCGAGGCGGTACGCGACCCGGGTGGCGATGGAGTCGCGGGACGGGTGCTGGCGCGCGTACAGGTTCATGCCCGAGCCGGCGAACACCCCGACCCGGCTCGACGTCCCGGCGTACCCGCCATGCTCCAGCGCCTGGTGGCACACCTCGAGGAACAACCGTTGCGCCGGGTCCATCAACTCGGCCTCGCGGTCGCTCAACCCGAAGAACTTCGCATCGAACGACTCGACATGCTCCAGCACGCCACCGACCGCGACCGCACCCTCGTCGGCGCTGTTGCGGCGCAGGCTCTCGACGCCGGCGACCAGGTTCTCCCAGAACTGCTCAAGCCCCTCGGCCCCAGGAAAGCGCCCCGCCAGGCCCACCACAGCCACCGGCTCAACGACAGCCTTGGACGCCTGCCCGCGAGTCGCGTCGACCCGCAGCCCGGCCTGGGCGTCAGCCTCATCGGCAGGTACCTCAGGCTCCGCCGGGTCGGCGTCCGCATCCGGCTCCTCGTCGGCCAGTACGACGGACTCCGCATCGTCGGCGTCGGACTCCGCAACCTCGGCGTCGGACTCTGCAACGTCGGCGTCGGACTCCGCATCGTCGGCGTCGGACTCCGCAACCTCGGCGTCGGACTCCGCAACCTCGGCGTCGGACTCCGCAACCTCGGCGTCGGACTCTGCAACGTCGGCGTCCGCAGGGTGCAGCTCGGACTCATCCACCCGGCTGGCAGGTGCACTCAGGTCAGCCTCACCCGGTACCTCTGTCGCGAGGTCGGTGTCGTCGGGTTGCTCGACATCTACCGCGCCCTGCTCAACGACCTCGGGGGCCGCTTCGGATTCCAGCTCGGCGCTCTGCTCGGTCGAGGAGTCGGCAGGCCGTTCTTCGGCTACCTCGGCGGCTGGTGCGCCGTCCGACTCAGCAGCGCCGTCCGACTCAGCAGCGCCGTCCGACTCGGCGACCTGCGCCGCGACCGGAGTCGGCAGCTCGGCCGGTTCCTCAGCCTGCACGGCGGCCTCGGGCTCGGTCGCCTCCGCGAGCTCGGAATCCGTCTGCTCGGCAGCCTCGGAATCCGTCTCCACAACAGCTTCGGGAGTCGTCTCCTCAGCTGCCTCGGGAGTCATCTCCGCAGCTGCCTCAGAAGTCATCTCCTCGGCGGGCGTCGGCTCCGTCGGCACGGGGGCATCGGAGTCGATTGGCTCGACGGTTGCGGAAGGCGTGGTTTCGGTGGGCTCGGGTGCCGGCTCGTCGGTGATCTCGAGGGCTGGCTCCTCGGCCGTCTCGGTGGTTGGCGCGGTGGTTGGCGCGGTGGTTGGCGCGGTGGTTGGCGCGGTGGTTGGCGCGGTGGTTGGCGCGGTGGCGTCTGGTTCGGGCGTCGTCGGGTGCGCCTCGGGGTCGCCTTCGGTGCTCTCGGGCGAGATCTGAGCACGGGCAGGTGTTGGGAGCATGGCGACGTACGGCACCTGCTCGACGTCCTCGGCTGCCACGTCAACGTAGGCGGTCAGTTGCTCCGGGCTCTCAACCTGCTCCGGCTCGGCCTGTTCCGCGTCCTCGGCCTGCTCGGATTCTGCGCTCGGAGCCTGTTCGGGCTCGACGGCGTCAGTCTGCTCGAGGTCCTCCGGGTGCTCTGGCGCCGCGTCTTCGGGGTGTGCGGACGCCGCGCCTTCCGCCGGTTCGGAGGTGGGCTCAGGTGAGTCGTCGGTGGGTTCGAGGATGATTCGTTGGAGTTCGAGCGTGGTTTCTTCGGGTGACTCGTCGGCTTCCGGTGCGAGGCGGGCGGCGTCGCGGGCGGCGAGCATGGCGACGTACGGGATGAGTTCCAGGTCCGCCGGGGACACCGAGGGGCGCTCGGCCTCAGTAGGTGCCGCCGGTTCGCTCGGTAGGGCGGATTCCTCGACGTCACCCGGCTCCACCTCCGAGCCATCCACCTCCGCGGGCTCTACATCCGAGGGCTCCACCTCCGCGGGCTCTACATCCGAGGGCTCCACCTCTGCGGGGCGGTCGGTTGAGGTGGGGGTGCCGAGGGTGGGGCGTGGGGGTGGGGTGGGGATGGACTGCTGCAGGTCGCGTTTCCAGGCGAGGCGTACCACCGGCAGTTCGGTGGTGCGTTCCGCCGGGTCGTCGTCGGCGTACGGGGTGGCTTCGGGAGTGGTCGACGGGCCGCGACCGGTCGGACCGGACGTGGGCGTGGCGCCGGCGGGGTCGACGTGGGTGGGGGCGGGCTGGAGGAGGGTGCCGTCGATCCAGCGCTGCTTGAGCAGCGGGCGGAGAATCTTGCCGCCGGGGGTGGTCGGGAAGTCGCGGCGCGGGACGCCGACGACCTGGGCCTGCAGGCCTAGGCGGGCCTGGATGAGGCTGCGGATCGCCTGGTCCATGCCCGGTACGGCGTTCTCGGTCAGGGCGTAGAAGACGACCAGCCGGTCCGTACCGGACTCCTCGTCGGCGATGCCGCAGGCGGCGACCAGACCGGGTTCGGCGCCGACGACGTTCGCGGCGACGGCTTCGATGTCGTGGGCGTAGTGGAGCTTGCCGGACATGATGATGCGTTCGCTGTCCCGGCCGGTGATGACCACCTGCCCGCCGGTGATGAAGCCCTGGTCGCCGGTCGCGAGCCATTTGCGCGCGGGCCAGTTGCCGACGGGGAACGCGGCGCGGTCCGCTTCGAGGTTGCCGAGATATCCGGGCGTGACCCGCGCGGACGCGATCTGGAGCTGGCCGATCCGGCCTTCGGGCAGTACGGCGCCGTTCGGGGCAACGATGCGCACCGTCGTACCGGGGGCCGGCGCGCCGACCGACACGAGTGACAGCACACCCGGCGGCTCGGTCCGCGGCTTGCCCGGCCGCGCGACCGTGACCTTGCCGGAGGACGGACGCTGGTCGACCCACTCGACGACGCCGGTCGGTGGGATGCGGACGCGGTGCACGTTCGGCGTCAGGCCGGGCCGCGCGAACGTGATACCGGTGACCGTCTCGGTCATCCCCCACGCCGCCACGAACGTCTCCGGAACCACGCCGAACCGGTTCGTGACGCGCAGGAACTCCGACATCACCGGCACCGTGATCTGCTCGCCGCCGCTCACCAGACTGCGCAGCGCGGACAGGTCCCAGTGCCGGTCCGGTTCGCCCGCGACCGCCTTGGTCACCAGCCGGTACCCGAAGTTCGGCGACCACGAGTGGTTGACCCGGTGCTGCTCCATCAGGTCGAACCAGCGCAGCGGGTTCGCGAGCACCCAGTCGGTGTTGACGTGGATGTTCGTGCAGCCGGTGAACACGGGCAGCAGGTGGTACAGCAGGAACGCCCCGCTGCGGTCCAGCGGCAGCCAGTTCAGCGTCGTCTGCCCGGGCCGGATCGGCAGCATCGCGGGCGTACCGGCGGCGAACTCGACCAGCCCGCGGTGGGTGAGCTGCACGATCTTGGGCGCGCCAGTGGAGCCCGACGACATCATCAGTACGGCGACGTCGTCCGCGGCCGGGCGGTGGAAGTCGGAGGTGGGCTCGTGGCCGGCCATCGCGTCCGGGTCGAGGACCGGGAGGCCGAGGTCGTTCGGCAGGTCGGACGGGCGGCCGATCAGGACCGTCCAGCCGAGCAGGTCGGTGATCCGGCGGAGGCGCTCGCGGCCTTCCTCGGTGCGGTCGCCGCCCGGGTTCGGCGCGATCAGCAGCGGGCGGATGCCGCCCAGCGAACAAGCCCAGAAGGCGGCGAAGAAACCGACCGGTTCGGTGCAGTGCACGACCGCGGGATCGCCGGCCCGTACGCCGTTCGCGCGCAGGCCGGCCAGAATGCGCGCGGCGAGCTCGAGCAGGGTCGGGAAGTCCAGGCGGGTCTCACGGCCGTCCGGGCCGATCTCGACGACACCCGAAGCACTGAAGTCCCGGGCCGCGCGCAGCAACGCGCTCGGCAGGTCACGTGGGTAACCGGCGGGAATCATCAACGCCGGCCCGGTGGAGATCGCCGGCCGGTCCGCACCACTTCTCACGCTGTCGCCACCACCAACTGCGGCCGCACCTCAACCGGGCGACGGCAGAGCGGGACCCGCGACGACCGGGCTACGACGGGACGCTCGGCCGGTTGGCGACCCACGGACACGCGCCTCCCCAACTGGACGGAGCGGGTTCTGGGCAGACCCGCCTCACTGCACACCGATGACACCGACTGCGGCCCCGTTTCCGCCGACTGGAGCGATGTCGCGACCGGGCACACCCGGTGCGTCGTCGCGCCGACCGACAGCCGTGAACCCTATCAGCCGCGACCCGCCCCGGAGGAGTCCGATCTCGGCAGTCGAAGGTTAAGAATTCCGACCCGAACTCCACACCGCCGACATGCATCCAACGAGTGACCGAACCCCGCGATACGCCCTGCCCGAAACCCGGACACCACGGCGGTCCGGAGCGCGCACCGGCCACCGACAGCGGGTGCACAAATGACAAGAATGCGTGGGCGAAGAGGGGATCGAACCCCCGACATCTTCCTTGTAAGGGAAGCGCTCTACCGCTGAGCTATTCGCCCGGATCCAGCGACCGGAGGAGTCTACCCGAGATCTGGTCCCAACTCGGCCAGGGCGGCCGCGTAGTCGTCGAGGTTGCGGGGTTCGGGGAGTTGGTTGACCACCGACCAGCGGATGAGGCCTTCGGAGTCCACGACGAAGGTGCCGCGGAGGGCGCAGCCGCGGTCGGTGTCGAAGACGCCGTACGACGAGGCGATCGCGCCGTGCGGCCAGAAGTCCGTCAGCAGGCCGAACGGTAACTGTTGCGCGTCGGCGTACGCCCGGAGCGTGAACAGCGGGTCGCACGAGATCGCCAGGAACTCCGCGCGGCCGAGCAGGTCCGGGCGGTCCCGGAGCGCGGTCAGCTCACCCGTGCAGACCTGACTGAAGGCATACGGGTAGAACACCAGTACGACGGCGCGCCGGCCGGCGTAGTCGCTGAGCCGGACCGGTTCGCCGAACTGGTTTTGGGTCTCGAAATCGGGGGCCCGGCTGCCGGCAGCCGGGACGCTCACCCGCGGCGACCGGACTTGGGAACCACCAACTTGGTGGCGGACCAGTCGTCGGTCACGCTCAGTGTGCTCGTGGTCGCCAGACCCGCCACCGGCGCGGCCTCGGCGATGTCGCTGGTCTCGACGTACCCGTCGCGGCCGACCTTCGGAGTCATCAGCCAGACCACTCCGCCGGCCTTCAGGTCGGTCAGGATGTCGAAGAACGCGTCGACCAGGTCGCCGTCGTCCTCACGGAACCAGAGCAGGACTGCGTCCACGACCTCATCGGTGTCGTCACCGACGAAGTCCTCCCCGGTGACCTCCCGGATCGCATCACGCAGGTCGTCGTCGCAGTCGTCGTCGTAGCCGATCTCCTGGACGACCCATCCGGCCTCCAGGCCCAGACGGGTAGCCATCTTGGAAACGTCGCTCGGCACGCCGCTACCCTTGCCGTCCGCGTGATCCGCGGTCGCGCTCACGTGTCCTCCTCCGTGGTCCCCGCTTGCCCGGGGGTAGGTGTCATAGCCAGAACAGCTAGCAGTAGTCCATCGTGACCTACCGCGTCGCGCAAGTATGCACCAGTGTTCCGTGACGTGTCCGGTATCCGCGTGCCGGGTACCGGGCGTGTCCGCTGAGATCCGCCACCGGCCGCCGGAATCGGGCCGGATCGGAAGGCGAAGTAGAACGCAATCCGGACAGGTGACAGGATTGCGGTGAAGAGCAACCAGAGAGAACGGCAGGACACCGTGGCTTCCGGACACGAACCACCAGCCATCATCACCGAGGGGATGCCCACCCAGCTCCCCGACATCGACCCCGACGAAACGCGGGAGTGGATCGAGTCGCTCGACGCCGTGCTGGACGAACGCGGCAAGGCGCGAGCGCGCTACCTGATGCTCAAGTTGATCGAGCGCGCCCGGGAGCGGCAGGTCGGGGTGCCCGCCCTGCGGAGCACCGACTACATCAACTCGATCCCGCCCGAGCGGGAGCCGTGGTTCCCCGGTGACGAGCACATCGAGCGCCGGATCCGGGCGTTCATCCGGTGGAACGCCGCGGTGATGGTGAGCAAGGCCAACCGCAAGGGCCTGGAGGTCGGCGGTCACATCGCCACCTACCAGTCGGCCGCCAGCCTGTACGAGGTCGGTTTCAACCACTTCTTCCGCGGCAAGAACCACCCCGGCGGCGGTGACCAGATCTTCATCCAGGGGCACGCCTCCCCCGGGATGTACGCGCGGGCGTTCCTCGAGGGCCGGCTGTCGACGGATCAGCTGGACGGCTTCCGCCAGGAGGTGTCCCGCGGTCCGCACAAGGGCCTGTCGTCGTACCCGCACCCGCGGCTGATGCCGGACTTCTGGGAGTTCCCGACCGTCTCGATGGGGCTGGCCGCGCTGAACTCGATCTACCAGGCGCGCTTCAACCGGTACCTGCACAACCGCGGCATCAAGGACACCAGCCAGCAGCACGTCTGGGCGTTCCTCGGTGACGGCGAGATGGGTGAGCCGGAGTCGCTCGGCGCGATCGGCCTGGCCGCGCGCGAGGAGCTCGACAACCTCACCTTCGTGATCAACTGCAACCTGCAGCAGCTGGACGGGCCGGTGCGCGGCAACGGCAAGGTCATCCAGGAGCTGGAGGCGTTCTTCCGCGGCGCCGGCTGGAACGTGATCAAGGTCATCTGGGGCCGCGAGTGGGATTCGCTGCTCGCCCAGGACCACGACGGCGCGCTGGTGAACAAGATGAACACCACGCCGGACGGTCAGTTCCAGACCTACTCGGTCGAGTCCGGTGAGTACATCCGGGAGAACTTCTTCGGCGGCGACCAGCGGCTGCGGCAGATGGTCAGCGGGCTGTCCGACGAGGACCTGCGCAAGCTGCCGCGCGGCGGTCACGACTACCGCAAGGTGTACGCCGCGTTCAAGAGCGCGACCGAGCACGTCGGCCAGCCGACCGTGATCCTCGCCCAGACCATCAAGGGCTGGACGATCGAGGCGCTCGAGGGCCGGAACGCGACCCACCAGATGAAGAAGCTCACCTCGGACGACCTGAAGGCGTTCCGCGACCGGCTGTACCTGCCGATCGAGGACAAGGACCTCGAGGACGCGTACAACCCGCCGTACTTCCACCCCGGCACCGACTCGCCGGAGTACCAGTACATGATGGAGCGCCGCAAGCAGCTCGGCGGTTCGCTGCCCGAGCGCCGGGTGCAGCCGAAGACGCTGAAGCTGCCCGGCGACGACGTGTACAAGCCGCTGGCGAAGGGCTCACACGCGCCGGTGGCAACCACGATGGCGCTGGTCCGGCTGTTCCGGGACCTGATGAAGGACCCGGAGATCGGTCACCGGATCGTCCCGATCGCCCCGGACGAGTACCGCACGTTCGGGATGGACTCGATGTTCCCGACCGCGAAGATCTACTCGCCGCACGGGCAGAACTACGAGGCCGTCGACCGCAACCTGCTGCTGTCGTGGAAGGAGTCCACGGCGGGTCAGCTGCTGCACGAGGGCATCAGCGAGGCCGGCGCGATGGGTTCGGTGCTCGCGGCGAGTACGGCGTACGCGACGCACGGCGAGCCGATGATCCCGTTCTACATCTTCTACTCGATGTTCGGCTTCCAGCGCACCGGCGACTGGATGTGGGCGCTCGGCGACCAGCTCGGCCGCGGCTTCCTGGTGGGTGCCACCGCCGGCCGGACGACGCTGACCGGCGAGGGTCTGCAGCACGCGGACGGTCACTCGCCGCTGCTCGCCTCGACGAACCCGGCCGCGGTGCACTACGACCCCGCGTTCGCCTACGAGATCCCGTACATCGTCAAGGACGGTCTGCGCCGGATGTACGGCTACGGGCAGAACCAGGAGCACCCGTACGGCGAGGACGTCTTCTACTACCTCACCGTCTACAACGAGCCGGTGGCGCAGCCGGCCGAGCCGGAGAACCTCGACGTACCGGCGCTGCTCAAGGGCATGTACCGGTTCAGCGTGGGGACGGCGGCCGACGGTGACGACGCGCCGCGCGTCCAGCTGCTCGGCTCCGGTGTGGCGCTGCCCTGGGTCCAGAAGGCCCAGCAGATCCTGGCCGAGGAGTACTCCGTGGCCGCGGACATCTGGTCGGTGACCTCCTGGAACGAGCTGCGTCGGGACGCCGTCGCGGCCGAGCAGCACAACCTGCTGCACCCGGAGGAGCCGGAGCAGGTGCCGTTCGTCACCGAGCAACTGAAGGACACCAAGGGCCCGGTCGTTGCCGTCAGCGACTTCATGCGGGCGGTGCAGGACCAGATCTCCCGCTGGGTGCCGAACGACTACACCTCGCTCGGGACCGACGGCTGGGGTCTGGCCGACACCCGCGCGGCGGCCCGGCGCCACTTCCAGGTGGACGCCGAGTCGATCGTGGTCGCGGCGCTGGAGATCCTCGCCAAGCGCGGCGACGTAAAGCCGGAGGTCGCCGCCGAGGCGGCCCGCAAGTACCGCATCGACGACCCGACCGCGGTCGCCGGCGTGAAGCAGGAGGGCGCCGGCGCCTGATCGCCACGCCAACCCGACGGGCCGCTCACCTTGGTGGTGAGCGGCCCGTCAGCTTGTTCCTCACCACCGGCTCCCGAAAACTCTCCCAGGAGAGTTTGGAGACCGGGGCGCCAACCTAGTCACGCAGAGCCACCCACGGCCCGTCACAAGAGCCCGTTCATTCGGCTCTCGTGACTGATACGTGGATGGGTCCGAGTGCCCGAGTCGGCGCCCGCGCTGGACGCCCGCCCGCGTCCCCCGCGCGGTGGGTTTACCCATCGTGTTGTGGGTTCCTGACCCGGGTCTTGAGGCGATCGCGAACCTCTTCCGGCGTGTATGCGCGGCGCTTGCGCTCACCGCGGGCGATGACGACACCCGTCGCGGCCACG
>NZ_JBEZFT010000036.1:0-66265 GCF_040649595.1 Kribbella sp. NPDC048915
TCTGGCACAACGACCGAATCGGAGCACCCGTACTCCGGTCCATAACCGCCTACGACCACTGAGATCCCAGGCCCAGCCGTGCATCAATCATCTAGGGGCCGCAGCACCACATCCCCAGTAACCAAACTCACGCCGAGCGGCGTGCGGTGGACCAGAGGGCGTAGAGGGCCGCCGCGTGTTCCGGGCGGGCGGCGAGGATGCCGCCGGACTCCGGCCAGACAGTTTCCACGCCGTCGTCGTCCAGCAGGACACCACCGGCCTCCCGGACCACAAGGGCAGCGGCGAGGTGATCGATCGGGCTGTACCGCTCGATCACGGCTCCGGCGCCGCGCCCGGCTGCCGGTCCGGCGAGCGAGAGCGTCCCGGAGCCCATCACCCGAGTGGTGCAGAAGCTGTCGCGGAGACCGGCGACGAAGACATCCATGCCTGGCCACGGCGACTGGTTCAGCAGCTCGGTGCTGACGATCGTCCCCTCCAGTCCGGTGTCCGGACCACCGGCGAGCTCGAGCGGTCGCCCGTCCAGCGAGGCGCCTTGGCCGGCTGCGGCGGCGAAGACCTGTCCGCGCCACACGTCGCCGACGACCGCGACGAGCGGTTCACGGTCGACGGCCAGCGCGAGCGAGAACGCCGTCCACGGCACGCCGTTGGCCAGGTTGGCGGTCCCGTCGACGGGGTCGACGTACCAGCAAGGCACGCCGGAACGCGCACTGCCACCCAGCTCCTCACCGACGACGAGATGGCCGGGCAGCCGTTCGGCGATGACCTCCCGCACGTGCTTCTCGACCGCGAGGTCGACAGCGGTCACGAAGTCCGCGGCATCCGCCTTGGTCCGGACGTCGCCGAGGTCGGCGCTCCGCGTGAACTCGTTGGCCCACTCCGCAAGTTCCTGAGCCACCTTTATGGCGGTGGCCAGCTCGTCCGACCTCACTCCGCGGTCCCCTGGCGGACCTGACGACCGCCCTCGAACTCGAGCCACTTGGCGATCCGTGCCCAACCCTGCGTACCGGCCGCGGGCGGTACGCCAGTCACATACGCACGCAACTCGGCATCCTCACGACGCAGATACAGCTCGCTGAAGTGCCCGCGCGGGACCACCCGTTCGACCGTCGCAGCCACACTGCCAGGAGCAGCGTCCGCTGTGAACACGACGTCCTCGGGACGAACGCCGAGTACGCCGGAGCCTGCCACCACGCGGCCGTCGGAGATCCGCCCCTCGAGCCGGTTGAGGCTGCCGATGAACGTCGCCACGAACTCGGTCGCGGGCGTGCTGTAGAGCTCGGCCGGCGTACTGAACTGCTCGATCCGTCCGTCGTTCATCACCGCGATCCGGTCCGAGACCGACATCGCCTCTTCCTGGTCGTGCGTGACGATGACCGTGGTGATTCCGAGGCGTTGCTGGATCTCCCGGATGTCTTCGCGGACCTTGACCCGCAGCTTCGCGTCCAGGTTGCTGAGCGGCTCGTCGAGCAGCAGCAGTTCCGGCTCCTGGACGAGCGCCCGTGCGAGCGCCGTCCGCTGCTGCTCGCCGCCGGAGATCCGGGCCGGCCGGGAGTCCTTGTGGTGCATCAGGTTGACCAGCGTGAGCGCGGCGTCGACCCGCTCGGCGATCTCCGCCTTCGGCCGCTTGCGCAGCTTGAGCGGGAAGCCGACGTTCTTCGCCACCGTCATGTGCGGCCAGAGCGCGTAGTTCTGGAACACCATCGCGCTCGGCCGCCGCTCCGGGCCGAGATGGACGACCTCGCGGCCGCCGACCTTGATCGAGCCCGCGTCCGGCGTCAGGAAGCCGGCGATCATCCGCAGCGTCGTGGTCTTGCCGCACCCGGACGGGCCGAGCAACGAGACGAGTTCGCCAGGCTGCACCGTCAGGTCGAGATCGTCGATGATGGTCCGCCCGCCGAGCGCCTTGTGCAGGCCGTGGATCTCGAGGCCGGGCGCGGCGGACGCGGCGGTGTCGTCGGCAACGACCCGGGACGCGGTGGTGTCGGTCGTCATGGTTCCCTTACCTGATCTGGAAGCCCTCGGCGAGGTGGCCGCCGACGATGTGCTTGTGCGCGGCCAGCAGCAGCGCGACGGACGGGATCGCGAGCAGGATCGAGAACACTGCCGCGACCTGGGTGGGGTAGTTGAGCACCAGGCTGTACATCTGGGTCGGCATCGTCATGTAGTCCGGCGCGCCGACCAGGTACGTGCCCTGCGCTTCGTCGAAGGACGCCAGGAAGCTCATGATCGCCGCCACCAGGATGCCGGGCAGGGCCATCGGCAACGTCACGCTGAAGAACGTCCGCAGCTTCGACGCTCCGGCGTCCCGGGCCGCCTCCTCGAGACTGCGCGGTACGGCGGCGAACGCGGCGGCCGGGATCCAGGTCATGAACACCACCGTGCCGAGGACGTGGACGACAAGGATGCCGAGGATCGAGTTCATCAGGTTGAGCGCGTAGAACAGCGCCGCCAGCGACACGAACAGCCCCATCTTCGGGAACGCGTTGGCCGCGAACACGCTGATCAGGAAGAACCGCCGCCCCGGGAACTCGAAGCGCGCGAACGCGTACGCCGCGGGCAGGCAGATCACCGCGGACACCGCCACGGTGATCGGGGCGAATGACAACGAGTTCTGGACGGCGGTACCGAGCGCCTCGTCGCTGAACACGACACTCCACCAGCGCACCGTCCAGCCGTCCGGAAGGAGGTTCGGATAGGTCCAGGTGGTCGCGAACGCCCGCGCCGCCAGCCACCCGAGCGGACCGAGGACGAACAGTGCGAGTGCGGCGGCGAACCCGAGGACCAGGATCCGGGTGATCGTTCTGGCCATCAGACCGCCCCGCTTTCCTTGGCCGACCGGAAGTTCGCCCAGACGTACACCGCGGCGATGCCGGCCGCGATCGCGAACACGACGAACGCGATCACCACCGCCTGCTGCGGCTGGTTGAACGCGGTGAAGTAGTTGGCCATGTCCACGCCGAGCATGTTCGGCGAGTTCGGCCCGGTGAAGTACGGCACGGTGAACGAGCCGAGCACGCCGATCGCGGTGAACGTGGTCGCGATGACGATGGGTACCCCGGCCATCGGTACGACGACGCTCACGACCACCCGCCAGAACGACGCGCCGGCGTCGCGCGCGGCGTCGATCATCGCCTGCGGGACCGCCTGCATCCCCGAGGTGACCAGCAGCGTCGCGAACGGCAGTGACGTCCACACCGAGCCGATGACGATCGTCACCAGCGTGTACGACCAGATCGGGAAGCCGAGCCCGACCTGGGCCGCGACGCTGCGCAGGAAACCGTTGGCGGAGTAGAAGCCGAGGATTGCCCAGGACGCGATCACCACCGGGATGAACAGCGGGATGACCGCGAGCGTGGACAGGATCTTGCCGAGCAGGCCGCCGACGAACTTCAGGTACAGCCCGATTCCGACCGCGAGCGAGATCACCAGCGCGGTGCTGATCAGTGTGACGACCACGGTCACCGACAGGTCGCCGAGGAACCGGGCGTTGGTGAACATCTCGGCGTACGCCGCGAACGTCGGAATCAGACCGTCCGCGGCGTGCACGTTCTGGCCGATGATCGCGACGGTGCGGTTCAGGCCGCCGGTGAAGCCGAGACTGAAGCCGAACGCGAGCAAGACGGGGAAGCCGACGAACATCGCGATCAGCGCGATCGGCGGCAGCGCCATCAGGAAGCCCCGGGTCCGGCCGGAGCGGTCCCGGCCGGCGTACCGGCGGACCGCCGGACGAGCCTCGCCGTCCGCGGCTGCCGGCTCCGCGGTCACTTGCCCGGTCACTTGCCCGGTCACTTGCCCGGTCACTTGCCCGGTCACCTGCTCCGTCATTTACCGGGGACCTTCTGGTCCCAGAGGTTGTTGAGGTCCTTGGTCATCGAGTCGAAGTACCCCTTGCGGAGGTTGTTCGTGTCGGCGTTCGCGAACTTGCCCTGCAGTTCCGGCGGCAGCTTGTCGAGCGAGATCGCCGGGTACCCCGAGATGTTCTTCACGATCATCGCCTGCTGCTCCGGCTGCAGGACGAAGTTCGCGAGCTTGAGCGCCGCGTCCTTGCTCGGGCTGCTGGCCGGGATGCCGAGGTAGGCGGCACCGCCGGTGAAGGACGGGTTCGAGATCTGGGCGGCCTTGACGGTCGCGGGGATCGAGCCGTTGGCGACTCCGGTGGTGAACTGGTCGGACCAGACCGGGGCCATCGAGATCTGCCCGTTGGCGAGCAGGTCCAGCACCTGCTGGTTGCCGTTGGGGTAGACGCCCTTCTGGTACACGTACGGGTTCAGGCCGTGCAACGTCGCGAACCCCTGCTCCCACAGTGATTCCAGGCCCTTTTCGTAACCGACCGTCATCTTCTGCCGCGCGTCGGCCGGGACGTACTTGTCCAGCACAGTGGCCACGAACGCGCCGCCGGAACCACCCGACTTGGGCGAGTTGTACGTGAACTTGCCCGGATGCGCCTTGATCCAGGCGAGCAGGTCGTCCAGGGTCTTCGGCGGTTCCGGGACCGCCTTGGTGTCGTAGGCGAGCAGCACCGAGGACCCGCGGTACGGGATGCCGCCGGTACCGCCGGCCTTGACCACATCGGCCGGGATCTCGCCCAGCGCGGAGATCTTCGAAGGATCGACCGGGTCGAGGAAGTTCGCCGCCGACGCCTTCGCCACGAAGCCGCCGTCGACCAGGTCGAACCCGGGATCCTTCTGCTGGGCCACCGACGCCGACAGCTTCGCCATCGTCTGGGCATCGTGCTCACCGTGCAGATCCAGGGTGATCTGCACCTTGTAGCCGGGGTTGGCCTGCTCGAACGCCGGACCGAGGCCGTCGGTCCAGAGCTTCTCGACATTCGTGTCGCCGCTGATGAAGACCCGAACCGTCTTCGTGTCCTCCGCACCGCCGCCCTTCGCGGCGGTGCTGCTCTTCACACACCCACTCAGCGTGAGTGCCGCGGCGATGACCACCGCGACGGCTCCGACTGCGGTCCTGAGCTTCATAGCAGTCTCCAACCAGGAAAGCTTGTGCGGAATGCTCACGCTGCGGAAGCGGACGCTCACCGGCAGGCGAGACCTGCCAATGGTGGCCGCGCCGTTTTGTTAAGTCAATAGCTTTCCGGCAAGCGTTCGACCGGCGGCGGAAAGCAACCGCAGGCGTCCGCACTGTTGCCTACGACAACGTTCCGGACAGGCGACCGCCCCCGTGAGCCGGGCTCACGGGGGCGGTCCGGGGTCGGCTCAGGCAGGCCTGGCGACGCCGTCGCTGTGGGCGGCGGCCGCGACGGCCGCGGCGACGGCGGGAGCGACCCGGTCGTCGAACGGCGACGGGATGATGTAGCCCGGGTTCAGCTCGGTCTCGGAGATCAGGCCGGCCAGGGCATCCGCGGCGGCCAGCTTCATGCCCTCGGTGATCCGGGAGGCGTTCGCGTCGAAGGCGCCGCGGAAGATGCCGGGGAACGCCAGCACGTTGTTGATCTGGTTCGGGAAGTCGGACCGGCCGGTGGCGACCACGGCAGCGTGCCGGTGCGCGATGTCCGGGTGGACCTCCGGGTTCGGGTTCGCGAGCGCGAAGATCATCGCGTCGTCGGCCATCTGCGCAACGGCCTCCTCCGGCACCGTTCCACCGGACACCCCGAGGAACAGGTCCGCACCCACGAGCGCGTCGACCAGCCGGCCGGACAGCCCGCCGGTGTTGGTGTCCCGGGCGAGCGACAGCTTCACCGGGTTCAGATCGGAGCGGTCCTCGTGCAGGACACCCTTGCTGTCGACGACCGCGAGATCGCCGACACCGGCCTGCAGCAGGATGCGCGCGCACGCAACCCCGGCCGCACCGGCGCCCGAGATCACCACCCGGATGTCCTCGATCGACTTGCCCGTCACCCGGAGCGCGTTGCGCAGGGCGGCCAGGACGACGACCGCCGTACCGTGCTGGTCGTCGTGGAACACCGGGATGTCGAGGCGCTCCTTGAGCCGGTGCTCGATCTCGAAGCAGCGCGGCGCGGAGATGTCCTCCAGGTTGATGCCGCCGAACGTCGGCGCCATCCGCGCGACGGTGTCGACGAACTCGTCCACGTCGGTGCAGTCCAGCGCGATCGGGACCGAGTCGACGCCGCCGAACTCCTTGAACAGCAGCGCCTTGCCCTCCATCACCGGCAGGGCCGCGGCCGGGCCGATGTTTCCCAGACCTAGGACAGCGGTACCGTCGGTGACGACGGCGACCACGTTCGACTTCCAGGTGTAGCGCCGGACCAGCGACGGGTCCTCGGCGATCGCGGTGCAGACCCGGGCGACGCCGGGCGTGTAGGCCTTGGACAGATCGTCGGCATCGGCGACGTGGACCGAGGACGTGACCTCGATCTTGCCGCCGCGATGCAGTTCGAAAACGGCGTCACCGGCGTACTGATCGGTGCGAACGGACGGCTCAACGGATTGGGCGACCATGCGGGGACCCTTCGGGGAGTTGCGAGCGGAACTGAGAGAGTGGCGTTCGAGAGGGTGCGTCGAACAGCCGCTGATGCCAGGGGGTCACCCGTCGGTGACGAGTAAACCACATGGCTGACTGGTCTGCTGTGAGAGGCTCCACACCTTCCGTCCCTACGTGTGCCAGGATTCGGGCATTCACAACCCCTGTCGAGGAGATCCGCGATGAACATCGTCCCCACTCTCCGTAAGCGCCGGGCGATCGGCCCGATCGCCGCAGTCGCGCTCGCGCTGTCGCTCACCCTGACCGCGTGCGGCGGCGACTCGGACAGCGGCAGCGGCGGTTCCGAGGACAAGGCGGCCGCCGCCGGCATCACCTTGGTCAAACCGGGCAAGCTGACGATCTGCACGCATCTGCCGTACAAGCCGTTCCAGTACAAGGACGGCACCAAGGTGGTTGGCTTCGACGTCGATCTGCTCGACGTGCTCGCCAAGGACCTCGGCCTCGAGCAGGAGGTCGTCAACATCGAATGGGCGCAGGTCACCTCGGGTGCCGCGTTCAAGGCGAAGAAGTGCGACGTCGGCATGGGCGCGATGACGATCACTCCGGAGCGCCAGGCCGCGATCAGCATCACCGATCCCTACATGGACGCCACCCAGGTGCTGATGGCCAAGAAGGACTCCGGCATCAAGTCGCTGGCCGACCTGCGCGGCAAGAAGCTCGGTGCGCAGGCCGACACCACCGGCAAGAAGTACGCCGACGACAACGCCAAGGCGAACGGCTACACGGTGATCCCGTTCAACGACCTCGCCCTGCAGGAGAACAACGTGAAGTCCGGCCGGGTGGACGCCGCGATCAACGACAACGGCGTGCTGTACGACTTCGTCAAGGAGAACCCGGACATGGAGATCGTGGCCGAGTTCAACACCGGTGAGCAGTACGGGTTCGGCGCGCTCAAGGACGGCAGCGGCCCGAAGCTGGTGGCGAAGTTCAACGAGCTGCTCACCAAGGCCAAGTCGGACGGCACCTACAACGAGATCTACAAGAAGTGGTTCGGGGTTGAGCCGAAGAAGTGAGTACCGCATCGAGCCCGGGGACCGACGCCCCGGTTGAGCGGAGGGGGCTGAGCCCGCGGCAGCGGGCCCAGCGCTCCCGCTGGATCCAGTACGGCGTCCTCGTCGTCGTGGTCGTGGTGGCCGCCGTCTCGGCGGACTGGGGCCAGATCGTCAGCGTCTTCTTCAAGCCCGAGTTCATCAAGTCGACGTTCGAAGACGGCATCCTGCAGGCGCTGGTCAAGACGATCGAGTACACCGCCGGCGCCTTCGTGATCGGGCTCCTCGGCGGCACCCTGCTGGCACTGATGAAACTCAGCCAGGTCGGGCCGTACCGGTGGATCGCGACGGCTTACATCGAGTTCTTCCGCGGGCTGCCGGCGATCGTGGTGTTCATCGCGTTCAGCCTGCTGCCGCTGGCGTTCGAGGGCCTGACCATCCCGTGGGACCCGTACGGCGTGGTGTGGCTGGCGCTCGGCATCGTGGCCTCGGCGTACATGGCCGAGGTGATCCGGGCCGGCATCCAGGCGGTGCCGCGCGGCCAGGTCGAGGCGGCCCGGTCGCTCGGGATGCCCGCGGGCCTGGCGATGCGGAAGATCGTGCTGCCGCAGGCATTCCGGATCGTGCTGCCGCCGTTGACCAACGACCTGATCCTGTTGGTGAAGGACTCCTCGCTGGTGTTCATGATCGGCGTGGCCGCCGACGGGTACGAGCTCACCGGCTTCGGCCGGGACCTGGCCAACACCTACTCGAACCTGACCCCGATCGTGGTCTGCGGCTTCTGCTACCTGCTGATCACGCTGCCGCTGGGCATCCTGGCCCGCCGGCTCGAGGCACGAACGGCGAGGACGCGCTGATGGCACTGGTGGACATTCGCAACTTGCACAAGTCGTTCGGCAGCAACCACGTCCTGCGCGGCATCGACTTCACCGTCGAGCAGGGTGAAGTGGTGTGCGTGATCGGCCCGTCCGGATCCGGCAAGTCGACGCTGCTGCGCTGTGTGAACCTGCTGGAGGTGCCGCAGGAAGGGCAGGTGTTCGTCCGCGGTGAGGAGATCACCGACCGGGACTGCCACCTGGACGAGGCCCGGCAGCAGATCGGGATGGTGTTCCAGCAGTTCAACCTGTTCCCGCACCTGACCGCCCTCGGGAACTGCACCGTTGCCCAGCGCACCGTTCTCAAACGGGCCCCGGAGGAGGCCGACCGGATCGCCCGCGCGAACCTGAACCGGGTCGGGCTGAGCGAGAAGATCGACGCGTACCCGGCGCAGCTGTCCGGTGGTCAGCAGCAGCGGGTGGCGATCGCCCGCGCGCTGTCGATGGATCCGGCGCTGATGCTGTTCGACGAGCCGACGTCAGCGCTCGACCCGGAGCTCGTCGGCGACGTACTCACCGTGATGCGCAAGCTGGCGCTCGACGGGATGACGATGCTGGTCGTCACCCACGAGATGGCGTTCGCCCGCGAGGTCGCGGACCGGGTGGTGTTCATGGACGGCGGCGTGATCGTCGAGCAGGGGCCGCCCGCCGACGTGATCGGCAACCCCACCGAGGAACGGACCCGGACCTTCCTGCGCCGCGTCCTCGACCCGACCCACGTCGAGCCGACCCAATAACACCGACCCGATAACACCGGCCCGGTAAACCCCGATTCTGTAACGCCGGCCCGCAGCGGCAGGCACGGTGCCGTCACCAGCTGTACGCCGCCGTACGCCGACCGCGTGCGGAGCCCCGGAAATCGGTGACGCTGCGTACCCGAATGGTCGACGGTGCGCAGCGTCCACGCGGGCAGGCTACGAATAGGTTGCTGTTCCGGATTGGTCCGTGCGCGGCCCGCGGGGCCCTGTGTCAAGATGCGGACACATGGCACCGGGCCGTCCGGTGCCCGGTTTTGGAGGACCAGATGTCTGTCCTGCGAAGGGCGCTGGCGCTGTCCGGCGTCCTGGTACTCGCAGCCGCCGGATGCGGCTCGAACTCCCTTGAAGGTAGTTCCACCTCGCCGTCGAGCGCCCCCTCCAGCGCTCCCGCGAGCGGCGGACCTGATCTGAGCGGCGCCCTGCCGGCGAAGATCAAGTCGGCCGGCAAGATCGTCGTCGGTGTCGACGCCAGCTACCCGCCGAACGAGTTCCTGCAAGGCGGCAAAACCGTCGTCGGCATGGACGTGGACCTGTTCAACGCCGTCGCCCAGAAGTTCGGCGTCACCGTCGACTGGCAGCCGGCCGGATTCGACACGATCATCACCGGTGTCCAGGGCGGCAAGTACGACGTCGGCGTCTCGTCGTTCACGATCAACGACAAGCGCAAGCAGCAGGTCAACATGGTCAGCTACTTCAACGCCGGCACCCTGTGGGCGACCGCGAAGGGCAACCCGAAGGGCGTCAACGCCGACGACGCGTGCGGCAAGACGGTCGCGGTGCAGAAGGGCACGACGCAGCTCGAGGACGACATCCCGAAGCGGCAGGCCAAGTGCAAGGCCGAGGGCAAGCCGGAGATCAAGCTGGTGGTCCGCGAGAAGCAGGACCAGGCGACCGCGGACCTGGTCGCGGGCAAGGCGGACGCGATGCTGGCCGACTCCCCGATCGTGCTGTACGCGATCAAGCAGACCAACGGTCAGCTCGAGCAGCTCGGCGACATCTACGATGCAGCGCCGTACGGCTATGTCGTGCCGAAGGACCAGACCGAGTTCGCCCAGGCCATCACCGAGGCGCTGAAGGCCCTGGACCAGGAGGGCACGTACAAGAGCACGCTGCAGAAGTGGAACAACGACTCGGGCGCGATCACCGATTTCGCCGTCAACCCGTGAGTTGTGATGAGCACCGAGGCTGAAGCCCGGCCGCAGGACGCCGCTCCGGAACGGCCGGGCCCGATCGACGCCGTCCCGGTCCGGCATCCGGGGCGGTGGGTCGCGATCGCGGTGATCGCGGTCCTGGTCGCGATGCTGGTGCACCTGCTGGTCACCAACGACGCGTTCGACTGGCGGTTCGTGTTCGAGGCGATGAACCAGCAGCCGGTGATCAACGGGTTCCTCAAGGGCACCCTGCTGGTCACCGTGCTGTCGATGATCGTCGGCGTCGGCGGCGGCGTCGTACTGGCCGTGATGCGGCTGTCGGACAACCCGATCCTGTCGGCCACCGCGTGGGCGTTCACCTGGTTCTTCCGCAGCATCCCGCGCTACATCCTGCTGTTCACGATGGGCACGCTGGGGATCCTGTTCCCGCAAGGCATCCAGTTCGGGATCCCGTTCGACTGGAAGATCATCGACTGGCTCGGGATGTCCGGCGACTGGCGGTTCTTCACGCTGGACGCCAACCAGGTGTTCACCGGGCTGGTTGCCGGTGTCATCGGTCTCGGCCTGTCCGAGGCGGCGTACATGGCCGAGATCGCCCGGGCCGGCATCCTCAGCGTGGACAAGGGCCAGGCCGAGGCGGCAGAGGCGCTCGGGATGAGCAGCGGCAAGGTGATGCGCCGGGTGGTGCTGCCGCAGGCGATGCGGGTGATCGTGCCGCCGACCGGCAACGAGACGATCGCGATGCTGAAGGACACCTCGCTGCTGCTCGCGGTGCCGGTGATCGGCGAGCTGTTTTACCAGCTGCAGTCGATCGGCAGCACGTTCTACAAGACCTTTCCGATCGCGGTCGCCGCGACGCTGTACTACCTGGCCGCAACCAGTGTGCTGATGGTCGGTCAGTACTTCCTCGAGCGGCACTTCGGACGCGGCTTCGGGAACGCCAAGGCGCCGCGGGCCGCGCGGCCGGCCGGGGCAGGAGGAGCCTGATGCCGCTCGTGCACGCGGTCAATGTGACCAAGTCCTTCCACCACAACGAGGTGCTGAAGGGCATCGACCTGGACGTCGAACGCGGGCAGGTGGTCTGCCTGCTCGGCCCTTCCGGCTCGGGCAAGACGACGTTCCTGCGCTGCATCAACCAGCTCGAGACGATCGACGGCGGCCGGATCTGGGTCGACAACGAGCTGATGGGGTACGACGAGCGCAACGGCAAGCTGTACCGCCTGAAGAACAAGGAGATCGCGGCGCAGCGGCGCGAGATCGGGATGGTCTTCCAGCGGTTCAACCTGTTCCCGCACATGACCGCGCTGGAGAACATCGTCGAGGCGCCCGTGCAGGTCAAGGGCGAGTCGAAGAAGACCGCCCGCGAACGGGCGATGAAGCTGCTCGACCGGGTCGGCCTCGCGGATCGCTGCAACGCCTATCCGGCGCAACTGTCCGGTGGCCAGCAGCAGCGGGTCGCGATCGCGCGGGCGCTGGCGATGCAGCCGAAGCTGATGCTGTTCGACGAGCCCACGTCGGCGCTGGACCCGGAGCTGGTCGGCGAGGTGCTCGCGGTGATGCGCGAACTCGCCCTGGACGGGATGACGATGATCGTGGTGACCCACGAGATGTCGTTCGCCCGCGACGTCGCGGACACGGTGGTGTTCATGGACGCCGGCGTCGTGGTCGAGGCCGGATCGCCCAAGGACGTGATCGGCAACCCGCAGCACTCCCGGACCCAGGCGTTCCTGTCCCGGTTGCGATCGGAACACGAACACCCCTGAGCGTCCGTGGCTTTCGCACGGTCCTGCCCCGGCACCGTCCGGGGGCAGGACCGCGCCATTTCGCGCTCGACCGAACGTAGTGTTGGATCATGGACGGCGTGGTGGGTCGAATTGAGGGAGACGATGTGACCAGCACCGGACGAGCCGCCGAGGTCCGCCTGAGTATTCCGGCGGACAGTGCCTACATCGCCGTACCGCGGTCGGTGGTCGGCAATCTCGCGGCCCGCAACGACTTCACGCTGGACGCTATCGACGACCTGCGGATCGCGGTCGACGAGGCGTGCTCGCTGCTGCTGCCGCAGTCGGCCGACGGCGTGCTGGAGTGCGTCTTCGAGATCGCCCCGCCGCACCTCACGGTGCGCACGAGTGCCGTCGTACCGAACGGCTGGCGGCCGGACACGTCGTCGTTCGGCTGGACCGTCCTGACTGCCCTGGTGGAGTCCGCAGCGGCCGAGAGCGTCGGCGGCCGGCTGACCATCACCGTGACGGCCAGCGCCACCGCCGCGGAGACCCTGTGAACCATCGAACCCCGGGCAACGTACCGTTGCCGTTTCCGCCCGAACCGAGCGCCCGCGAGGCTGCTGCGTGACCGACGAGAACCTCGGCGAGTCCCAGGACTCCCCCGATCTGCGGACCCGGACCGCCGCACTGTTCCGGCAGATGGCGGGCGGCCGCCGCGATCCGTCGTACGCCGCCGCGCGCGACGGACTGGTTGCCCTGCACATGCCGCTCGTCGAGCACCTCGCGCGCCGGTTCCGGAACCGGGGAGAGCCGTACGACGACCTCGTCCAGGTGGCCACCATCGGCCTGATCAAGGCGATCGACCGGTTCGACCCGGAGCGTGGCGTCGAGTTCTCGACGTACGCGACGCCGACGATCCTCGGTGAGATCAAGCGGTACTTCCGCGACAAGGGCTGGGCGATCCGGGTGCCGCGGCGTCTGCAGGAGCTGCGGTTGTCGCTGACGTCCGCGACCGCCGAGCTGACCCAGGAGCTCGGCCGGGCGCCGACCGTGGCGGAGCTGTCCGAGCGCCTCGGGCTGTCCCCCGACCTGGTGATCGAGGGTCTGGAGTCCGCGAACGCTTACAACACGCTGTCTCTGGACGCCCCTGATCAGAACGAGACCGACGCGACGACCGTCCTGGACGGACTCGGCGGCGAGGACGAGGCACTGGAGAGCGTCGAGTACCGGGAATCGCTGAAGCCGTTGCTGGCCCAGCTCGACACCCGGGAGAAGCGGATCCTGACACTCCGGTTCTTCCGGGGGATGACGCAGTCGCAGATCGCCGAGGAGATCGGCATCTCGCAGATGCATGTCTCGCGGCTGCTGGCCCGGACCCTGACCGAGCTGCGGACCGGCCTGCTGAAGGAGTAGCCGGGGGTCAGAGGACCGGGTGGTCGTTGGCGCCACCACTGGTCAGGGCCTCGGTGGACGCCTTCTGGAAAACGCACACCAGAACGGCGATCGCGAGCACGGCGAGGCCGGCGGCGATCGCTCGGCCGCCGCCGTTCCAGACGCTGTACGCCACGAGCAGCTGGATCAGCTGCGTGAAGACCGTCGGTCCGCGACTCCACCGGGCCGCGCGCCACAGTCCGCGGAACGCGACCAGGACGAGCGCGACGCCGTACACCAGGAAGAAGGCAGCTGTGGTGATGCCCTGGCCCAGGCGGGCGCTTTGGATCGTCAAGGCTTCGGCAATTCCGAGAACGATCAGCACGAGCCCTTCCACAGCGACCACTGCCGCGGCTACTTTGAGCGGTCTCGGGACGGCTGCAGCTGGGGAGTCGGTCGGCACCTCGCCAGCATAGGGCGGCGTCGAGCGGGTCCGCGAACCTCGGCCCCACAGGGATTTGAGGTTGTGCGTAACCAAAAGTCGGTTGCAGCGGTTACTTGCAGTGAACGGGTCAACGCGGAAAGGACGCCCCGTCCGATAACCGGATGGGGAGTACGGACGCGTTCCAGTTCGGAGTGTTAAGGAAGCGTTGTGATCGGATCAACAACTCCATAACCCTTGTTTCGATCCGCCAAGATTGGGAACATGGTCTCGTTCGTGAAAGCGTTCACAACAAGACGCAGGCATTGACCCCCATGCCTCACGAACCGACGAGTACAGCATCGCTGATTGGGCACAGGAACTGCCTGTCAGCTTACGTCAACTACTGAGAGAGATGGGATTCGCCATGGATTGGCGCCACCGGGCCGTATGCCTCGACGAGGACCCGGAACTGTTCTTCCCCATCGGCAACACCGGGCCCGCGATCATGCAGATCGAGGAGGCCAAGCAGGTGTGCCGACGCTGTGACGTGCGTGAGCAGTGCCTCGCGTGGGCACTGGAAGCCGGCCAGGACCACGGTGTCTGGGGCGGCCTGAGCGAGGACGAGCGCCGTGCGCTGAAGCGCCGGAATGCCCGCCAGCGCATCCGCACCGCCTGAGCAAGTCCTCCTTCGAGGCCCCGCGGAAAGTACCGCGGGGCCTTTGTGTTTCCCAGATTCCCGCGGCCGTCTTTCCCGCAGCCGTCACGGGACGGCGAAGGACCGAGGGGCGGCGCCCATGGTCTTCAGGACGCCGGCCAGGAAGTCACGAGTCTTGTTCGGCCGCGGTGCGGCGACGCAGAGGGCTTCCATCGTTTCCGTGTACTGGTCGAGGTCCTCGACCTTGTCCAGGTAGAGCGCGCTGGTCAGGTGCTCGATGTACACGATGTCCGGCAGGTCCTGCTCCTCGAACCGAAGGATCGTGTACGCGCCGGCGGACCCGGAGTTGCTGCTGATCGTGAACGGCATCACCTGAAGGCTGACGTGCGCCAACTGGGTCATGTCGATCAAGTGCTCGAGCTGCCGCACCAGCGCCTTCTCGCCGCCGATCGGCCGGCGCAGCGCCGACTCGTCGAGCACGGCCCAGAGCCGCACCGGGTTCGGGCGGCTCAGGACGCTCTGCCGACGGACGCGGAGCGCGACCCGACGGTCGATCTCGTCGGCGGGAATCACGCCACGGCCCAGCTGGACGGTGGCGCGGATGTAGTCCTCCGTCTGCAGCAGCCCGGGGACGAACTGCAGCTCGTAGGTACGGATCAGCTGCGCAGCGGCCTCGAGGTCCAGGTACGAGTGGAACCAGCTCGGCAGCACGTCGCCGTACCGATGCCACCAGCCGGGGTTGTTCGCCTCGCGCGCGAGGGCGAGCAGGCGCTCCCGTTCCTCGGCGTCGTCCAGGCCGTAGAACGCCAGGAGGTCGCGGACGTCCCGCTCCTTGAAGCCGACCCGGCCCAGCTCCATCCGGCTGACCTTGGACTCCGAGGAGCGGATCTCCCAGCCTGCCTCGGACCGGCTGAAACCTGCCGCCTCCCGCATCCGGCGCAGGTGCGCCCCGAGGATGATGCGCAGCGCGGTCGGCCCGCTCTGCGCGCCCGACTCGGTCACCCCCACCTCCCCACCGCCTTGCAGTATCTCGCGACGCCGTGCGCGCGCGTCCGGCTTGGTCGTTACGCGCACGCACGGCGCGGCGGTACCGTCACTCCTTCTTGGCGATCCCGGCCATCAGGATCCGCTGCCACGGCTGCAGCTCCGCCGCGTCCGGAACGTCGGCGTCGGGTTCCTCCGGGAACCAGCGGGCGAGGAAGTCCAGGCCCGGAGGGACCAGCGGCAGGCCGAGGAAGTGCTGCTCGATCCGCTCCGGGGTCCGGATCCAGCCGTTCCCGAGGCTCTCCAGACCGGCGCGCTCCATGTTCTTCTGCAGCTGCTCACCGGTGTCGACGAAGTCGGTGATGAACAGGTAGCTTCCGGGGGCGAGCGCATCCATCAGCGTGCGGACCCACTCGTCCGGCTTCTCGTCGTCGTGGAAGTGCATGTGGATGCCGACGATCATCAGCGCGACCGGACGGCTGAAGTCCAGGTGTGCCTTGATCTCCTCGTTGTCGAGGATCGACTGCGGGTCACGAAGGTCGGCGGTGACCACGATGGTGCTGGAGTTGGTGGCCAGCAGCGCCTGGCCGTGCGCGAGCACGATCGGGTCGATGTCGACATACACCACCCTGGCGTTCGGATTGATCTCCTGCGCCGCCTCGTGGGTGTTCTTCTGGGTCGGCAGACCGCTGCCGATGTCGAGGAACTGGTCGATCCCGGCGGCGCGGGCGAGATAGTGCACGCCCTTCACCAGGGCCTCACGGTTCTCGATCGCGCAGCGGCCGGCATCCGGCACGTACTTCAGGTACATCGCCGCCCCTTCGCGGTCGGCGGCAAAGTTGTCCTTGCCGCCGAGCAGAGCGTCGTAGACGCGAGCGATGGTCGGTTGGGAAGTGTCGAAGCTCGGAGCATCCGGAGCGTCTGAGGTCGCCATCGGCAAAGCCTTCTTGGTCGGGGAGTTCGTCAGGTCATCGTAGGGGTACGCGCGGTCGTCTGGACACACTGTGTAGCAAGTCGCTGACAATCAAGCGATCGTTCGGAACACCGGCCGGATCAGTCCTTCACCGGGATGTCCAAGGTGACCTGGGTGCCGGGACGGCCGTCGTGGCGGTTGCCGAACGCCAGCGTGCCGTCGAGTTCACCGAGCACCAGCGTGCGGACGATGGACAGGCCGAGGTTGCCGGACAGCTCGGAGTCGAAGTTGGTCGGAAGTCCCTTGCCGTCGTCGATCACGTCGATGTGCAACCGGCCGACCGAGCGCTCGGCGGTCAGCTCGATGGTGCCGCTGGCCGCGGCTCCGTCGCGGGCGCCGAACGCGTGCTCGACGGAGTTCTGCATGAGTTCGGTGAGGACCATCGCCAGCGGCGTCGCGATCTCGGAGTCGAGGACGCCGAACGAACCGGTCCGCCGGGTCTCCACCGCCGTCGCGACGGTCGACACGTCCGCGACCATGGCGGCGACGCGGTCGGCGACGTCGTCGAAGTCCACGTGCTCGTCGAAGGACTCCGACAGCGTCTCGTGGACGATCGCGATCGACCCGACCCGGCGGACCGCCTCGGCGAGCGCGACCTGCCCTTCCGGCACGGTGATCCGGCGGGCCTGCATCCGCAGTAACGCGGCGACCGTCTGCAAGTTGTTCTTGACGCGATGATGAATCTCCCGGATGGTCGCCTCCTTGGTGACCAGCTCCCGCTCCCGGCTGCGCAGCTCCGTCACGTCGCGGAGCAGGATCAGCGCCCCGACGTGCTGCCCCTCGGCCCGCAGCGGGATCGCGCGCAGGAACAGCGTGGCGTCGGAGTTCTCGATCTCGATCTCCTTGGCCGCGCGGCCGGTGACCACGGACGCGAGCACGTCGTCGACCTTGTGCCCCGCCTGCAGCAGCTCGGCGGTCACGTCCTTCAGCCGGGAGCCGACCAGGTCCGTCACCAGCCCCATCCGGCGGTACGCGGACAACGCATTGGGGCTGGCGAACGTCACCATTCCGTGCCGATCGACCCGGATGCAGCCGTCACCGACGCGCGGCGTGGTGGACAGCAGCCGCTCCCCGCCGTACGGAAACACGCCGTCGGTGATCATCCGGGCCAGGTCCGTCGCGCTCTGCAGATAGGCGATCTCCAGCCGGGACGGCGTCCGGACGCCGAGCAGGTTGGTGTTGCGGGCAATCACCGCGATCACGCGGTCCCCGCGGCGGACCGGGATGGTCTCGACCCGGACCGGTACGTCGTCGCGCCATTCCGGGTCGCCCTCGCGGCAGATCCGGCCGCCGTCGTACGCCTGGTCGAGCAGGTGCCGGCGGCCGCGCGGGATGAAGCTGCCGACGATGTCGTCGAGGTAGGCGGTCGGACCGGTCGTCGGCCGCATCTGCGCACCAGCCCAGAACCCCAGCCCTTCGGTGTCGGGCAGCCACAGCACCAGGTCGGCGAACGACAGGTCGGCCAGCATCTGCCAGTCCGAGACGAGCAGTTGCAGACGATCCAGGTCGGCCTGGTCGAGCGTGGTGTGGTTTCGCGCCACATCGGTCAAGGACGGCACGCCCCGATGCTACCCAGGGCTTGTACCAGTACCCGCGGTGGTCCGTTCGACAAGAGGGCGTGTGTGGGTGTTGATTGATCAGGGACAGATGAAAGGATGCTCGGGTGGAGTCGACGTACTGGCAGGACGTGATGGCCGCGGACTACGCGGTACCGCACGACCGTACGCTGACCGACCTCACCGAGGAGCTCGTCCGCGGCCTGGCGAGCACGAACCCGCAGGTCCGCGACGCGCTCGCGTACCCGACGCTCGCCACCTGGCTCGAGCGCGGCGTGTACGACGACCTGCTGCCGGGCTTCGGCGACGGCCTGTGCGCCGGACTGAACTACGGCCTGGGTGAGGACGGCACCGACACGGTCTTCCGGCGTTCGTTCACCGCGCTGACCCTGGCGGAGGTGATTCACCGCGACAACGCCGAGTTCCTCGTGCACGACGAGGTCGTGATGCGCTGGGGCGACCGGCTGGCGACCTGGCTGCTGCGCGAACGCGACCTGCGCGGGTACGTCGAGAAATGCGGCTGGGCCCACGCGGTCGCGCACGGCGCCGACGCGATCGGTGCGCTGGCGCGGTCACGGCACTGCGACGCCGGCGTCCTGCGCGCACTGCTCGACGTGCTCGCGGACCGGATCGTCAAGGAGACGCCGTACCGCTGGGTGCACGAGGAGCACGACCGGGTCGCGCATGCGGTGATGACGATCCTGCACCGAAACATGCTGTCCAGCGACGAGCTCGAACGCTGGCTGAAGCCGATCGCGGCGACCGCGGCACAGCAGCCGCTGATGCACGAGACGCTGCCCGAGTGGCCGACACCGAATGTGTTCAACGCCCGCGGGGTCCTGCACGTCCTGTTGAGTCAATTGGCGATCGGCGTGAAGGGTTTCCCGATCCCGGGTGACGACGAGCTGTTCGGCCGCCCGATCGAGGCCCGCGCCGACCTGCTGCTGATGCTCACCGAGGCGGTCCAGGCCTCGCAACCGTACATCTACCGCCCGGCGACAACGCCCTCCTAGCCGGCGACCACGGCAAACACGATGGGTTGACCGCGCCTCGTGGGGGTTCTCTGCTGGCGCACGAGTAGACAACCCCCGGCGCTGGGGCTCGCGGCCGGCCCGGGCTCGGACGCGAACGTGACCGCACCGGGTGAGGACGCGACCAACAAACGCTCGTCCCGCCCTGGACCGCAAGCTCTGGCTGGACCGTGAAACCCTTGTACGGTGGGTCGTACGGCTGCGCAAGGGCCTGTTCCCGGACGTCGGCCGATGCCTCCGGCAACGAAACGACATCCGGTTCTCCCTGCGGGCGAAACGCCGCGAGTTGCGCGTACGGCGTTACCTCGTGCAGACCGAAGAGTTCCGGATAAAGAGGGCACGGCAACGACCACGAGAAACAGCACGGGCAGCACGACACGCCGTACGAGCCACACCTTTTCGTTGTTCGTGCAGCACCCTGAAGGGCTAGTGAGCGGTCCGGTCGGAGGGTAGCGTGCTCCCCTGCGCCTGTCGTGTCCCGAGGAGGTTGCAGTGTTCCGATTGTCCGCGGTGAGACCCGCGTACTGGATCTCCGGTGTGCTGGTGGTGCTGGCGGTGGTCCTGCCGCTGCTGGTGCCGATGTACGCCAAGGAGACCCCCCGCCTGTGGGGATTCCCGTTCTTCTACTGGTACCAACTGATGTGGGTGTTCCTGTCCGCCGGACTGGTCGCCGTCGCCTACAAGCTGGTCCGTGGCGAGGAACGCAGGCGACGCGCCGCCCAGGGTCTCGGTGACCCCGAGAGTGCCGACCTCGCGCCCGCGAAGGAGGACGACCGATGAACACCTCCGTCGACTGGGTGCAGTTGACCATCGTCGTGCTGATCTTCGGTCTGGTCACCGTCATGGGGTTCATGGCGGCGCGCTGGCGCAGTGCGGGTCATCTCGACGACCTTCACGAGTGGGGGCTGGGCGGACGCAGCTTCGGCACGTTCATCACCTGGTTCCTGCTGGGTGGCGACCTTTACACGGCGTACACGTTCATCGCGGTCCCGGCGGCGATGTACGCGACCGGTGCGATCAGCGGCTTCTTCGCGGTGCCGTACACCATCGTCGCGTACCCGATCGTGTTCGTCTTCATGGCCCGGCTCTGGTCGGTCTCGCACCGGCACGGGTACGTGACCCCGGCGGACTTCGTCGGCGGCCGCTACGGCAGCCGGGCGTTGTCGCTGGCCGTCGCCGTCACGGGCATCCTCGCGACAATGCCGTACATCGCGCTGCAGCTCGTCGGTATGCAGGCCGTCTTCGAGACGATGGGTCTCGGCGGCAACAACCTGCTGGCGAAGGACCTGCCGCTGCTGATCGCGTTCGCGGTGCTCGCGGCGTACACGTACTCGTCCGGCCTGCGGGCGCCGGCGATGATCGCGTTCGTCAAGGACATCCTGATCTACATCGTGATCCTGGTCGCGATCTTCTACCTGCCGCGGGTGCTCGGCGGCTGGGAGTCGATCTTCGGTGCGGCCCAGGAGAAGCTGAGCAAGCCGAACCCGGCGACCGGGAAGCCCACCGGGGCGTTCATCCCGGGCGAGTCCGGTTACGTGTCGTACTGGACGCTGGCGCTCGGCTCCGCGATGGCGCTGTTCATGTACCCGCACTCGGTGACCGCGGTGCTGTCGACCAAGACCCGCAACGTCGTACGACGGAACGCGACCCTGCTCCCGGCGTACTCGCTGCTCCTCGGTCTGCTCGCCCTGCTCGGCTTCATGGCGATCAAGGCGAACGTCGACCTCAAGGGCCTGGACGGCCTGGCGAACCCGCAGCTGGCGATCCCGCGGCTGTTCGACCAGGAGTTCCCGTCCTGGTTCGCGGGGATCGCGTTCGCGGCGATCGCGGTCGGCGCGCTGGTGCCGGCGGCGATCATGTCGATCGCGGCGGCGAACCTGTTCACCCGCAACATCTACCGCGACTTCCTCAAGCCGTCGGCGACACCGGCCCAGGAGGCCAAGGTCTCGAAGCTCGCCTCCCTCCTGGTGAAGGTCGGCGCGCTGGTCTTCGTGCTCGCGATGGACAAGACGATCGCGCTGAACCTGCAGCTGCTGGGCGGGATCTGGATCCTGCAGACTTTTCCGGCGATCGTGGTCGGCCTGTACACCCGCTGGTTCCACCGGTACGCGTTGCTGACCGGATGGGCGGTCGCGATGCTGTTCGGCACCATCTCGGCGTACAACGTGGTGAACCCGGCGACCGGCAAGCACTTCGGCGGTTCGATCGCGAACATCCCGTTCACCAACACGCCGGCGTACATCGCGCTGACGGCCTTCGTGCTGAACCTGGTGATCGTCATCGTGCTGACGGTGCTGCTGAAGCTCGCGAAGGTGCCGAACGGGGTGGACGCCACGCACCCGAGCGACTTCGTCGCCGATCGGGGCGATCCCGGCGTGCACGACCTGCCGGAGATCGTCGACGAGGGCGGAGCGGCGACCGCCAAGTCCTGAGCGCTGCCGGCCTGTAGTTCGGGGCTGTAGTTCGCGGCTGCAGTCGGCCTGTTTCGAGAGGCGGTCCGGGGATCCGGGCCGCCTCTCACCGTTTGCAGTTAAGTCGACACGCTGCGGGATCAGCTTGCCCGGTTTCGGGCCGCTGATTCGGCAGAATCACTCCCGTGCTGCTGGTCCTGCTCGTCATGGTGCTCGCCGCCGGGGCGGCGCTCGCGACCGGCGGGCGATTCAGCAAGCTCGCCGGCAACACCTTGACGGGCGTGCACTGGCTGGCCGCGGCGGCGATCGGGCAGCTCCTCGGTTCCCTCTTCGGCGGTACGGCGTACCCCGTCGGGCTGCTAGGTTCCGCGGTCTGTATCGCGGTCTTCCTGCGACTGAACCTGCGGCACCCGGGCGTCGGGCTGCTGGCGCTGGGGTTCTTCGGCAATGCCGTCGTGGTCGCCCTGAACGGCGCCATGCCCGTGTCGCCCGGCGCGTTGGCGCGCGCCGGGGTCGGCGATGCCTTGGTGATCGATCCGCGGCACGAGTTGGCCGATGCTTCGACCAGGCTGCCTTGGCTCGGGGACGTCATACCGGTCGCGCTTCCCGGGTTCGGGCAAGCGGTCAGCCCAGGCGACGTACTGATTGCGGCCGGGGCCGGGTTGCTGCTGTACGCCGGGATGGGCGCGTCCGGGCGGGTGCCCGTGACCACCGCGCCGGTCTGGGACGACCTCGAGCCGTGCGCCGGAACGCCCGCGCTGCTGCGCCTGTCGCCGAAGGCGAACCGGGAGCTGTCGGAACCGCCCGGACCGCCCGGACCGTCAGAACCGGAAGCCGCGGCCGACGATCCGGCGTAGTGAGTCGACCACCACCGGGTCGTACTCCGCGCCGATCCCCAGCCCGATCGACTCCATCGCCTTCTCCGGCGACTGCCCGGACCCTTCGCCGACGAGCTGTTCGTAGGCCAGGGCAACGTTCACGATCCCGCTCTCCACCGGAATGGCCGGGTTGTTCGCCCGTCCGTGCCGGTACGGATCGTTGGAGTGCCGGACGATCTCCGCGACATGATCCAGCACCCCGGACCGCTCGATCACCGACGCCCCGATCTCCGCCGCCCGCTGCCGCTCCTCCCGCGTCCGCAACAACGAGGCCCCACCCGGACTGGGATCCGCCAATGCCAACTGCCCGACTCCCGACAGCAGCGCCGCGTACTCCAACGCCTCCATCCGCGCCGGCGTCAACCCCAGATCGTTCCCGATCGCCACCGCCAACGCCGCCGTCCGCGCATTCTGCCCCGGGCTACTGAAGCCGGCGATCTCAGTACTCCGAGCCATCGACCGCACCGTACTCCGATAAGTCCGCTGCGCCGACGCGAACCGGCGGAACGCGAACTGAGTCAGCAACAACGGCACTACCACCAACGGCACCGCCCACAACCCGATCAACGAAGTCCCGGCCGCCAGCAACATCCCGCTGATCCCCATCGCGAGCCCGATCCGAGTCATCACCATCAACTCGTCCCGCAACGCCGCAGGAAACGGCCGATTGAATTGTTCGGTCTCCTGCCCAGCCCCCACCAAGGCATCGACCAGGCCGGCGGACAACACAGCCAGCAACATTGCACCGGTGAGAGCCATGGCATGTGTCCAGGAGCCGTTCCACTCCAGGTCGTTCGGGATGACAAGCGCGAAGGTGATCGCGGCACAGGCCACGGAGAGCACGCGCCGACTGGAGATCACGAGATCCCACGGCAACCCGGCAATCGCGCGCGGAAAGAGGCCTGCCAGCGTCGCGAAGCCTGTGACAGCGACGATCTGAGCCACCTCCGGGGGAGCGTCGAGCGCCGGTCCCCTCAACATGACATAACCGAGCGCAGCACTGGTTGCGATCGGTGCGCGGTTGCGGACGCCGTCGACGCGGAACTGCACCATCTCGCCGATGGCGATCAGCAGGCCGAAGACGACCGCGAACGGCCACTCGCTCACTCCTCGTCGAGCGGTGAGGATGACCGCGATCAGGCCGACCACGCAGCCCGCGGTCGCCAGCACGATCCCGCTGCCCAAACGACGCTGATCGCCGAGCTGCCCGGTCTCGATCATGTCGGTCCGGCTGCCGAGCCGGAGGCGCCGCCGCTGCTGCCCAAGCTCAGGTCGTCGTGGTCGATGACCTGAACACTGCCGTCCGGCACCGGCTGGTCTACTGCCGCCGCCTTCCAGCCTTCGTTCCGGATCACCGCGACGAAGGCATCGACCAGATCCGGGTCGAAATGCGTCCGCTTGTCCTGGACGAGAATGGCCAGCGTGTCCTCGATACTGCGCGCCGGCCGGTACGACCTCGTCGACGTCAGACAGTCGAAGGCGTCGACGATCCCGATGATCCGCGCGAAGTACGGAATGTTGGTCCCGCTCAGGCCTGCCGGATAGCCCGTACCGTCGTACTTCTCGTGGTGATGCAGAACTGCGGACTTGACCTCCTCAAGGAACGGGATGTTTCCGATCAGCTCGACGCCGCGGGCCGGGTGCAGGCGAATCGCGTCCATTTCGGCGTCATCGAGCTTTCCGGGCTTGCGGATGATGCTCGTCGGTACTCCGACCTTCCCGACGTCGTGCAGCAGACCGGCGTGCTCGAGTGCCTGTTGACGGTCATCCGGAAGCCTGAGGTGACGACCGAGCATGCCCACCCCGGCACTGACCCGCTCGGAATGGCCGCGGGTATAGAGATCCTTCGTCTCGATGACTTGGATGAACGCACGCATAGCTGCGGCCTGGGCCGCACGCTCCGCTTGGTACTGCGACATTGCCCACCGGACCACCGTCAACGGAACGACGACCAGCAAGCACGCCACGATGTTCAGCCCACCGATCCACGCGACGGCCAGCAACACGCCGAGGGCGCTGTAGCCGAGCATCGGCAGGAACGTAGGAAGGATCACCGACCGGAGAAAGTCGATGACCCGAACCTGACCCTCGAGCCAGAGGATGAGGCTGACCAGCAACGCGTTGGTCAGCTGATGACCGACCGTGCCGACGAGAGCGGCTCCGACGGTCGCGGGAATATGTTCCAATGCCTCCGCGCCTACCGGACCCCCGACGGCCGCATACGCGAGCCCACCTCCGGCAGCGGACAGGACGCGATGCGATGGATTGAAGATCCGCTTCACCAGCGGCGAGGGCTGCCTCAGCTGGGCCAAGTAGGCGAACACGGAGACTGCGACCGCGTACCACGGCCCGGCGATCACGTAAACCGCAACGAGCGTGACGGAATCAAGTGTGGCGGGATGGTTGGGAAGAACCCTGAAGCGCAGGGCACCGCCGATCAACATCAGTAGGCAGAGCGCAAGCAGCGGGAAGCCGAAGGTAATCTTTGTGAGAGCCGTTACCAGCACTACCGAGGCGCAAATGGCGACTGCGGCCACAGTCCCCCGTAGCAGTGAAGGTCTCACTAGGCCACCTCAAGCCTTCCACTACGCCATAGCTCACCAGTCCCAGGTGTCGCCGGTCATCATATGTCACCTCCGATCAGCGATCGCAGTCTTGCGCCCGGTGGTCTCCCGGACGCAGGGGGGCAGACAGCCTTCGCTGACTCATCTGAATTTTGCTCATCAGGCCTGCGCCGAAACACTGTAAGCCCAAACGTGACCCGCCGGACGATGTGAGGACCCCTGGCGTGATATGAGAGACTGTGACTCTTTGCAGTTGTTTCAAGGAGGCTTAGAAATGGGAAAGACCGGCCGGAAGCGTCGCGCACGCAAGAAGAAGGGCGCGAACCACGGCAAGCGCCCGAACGCCTGAACGAAGGCGGCTACAGACAGCGAGGACCTCGGAGAAATCCGGGGTCTTTGCGATTTGGTCACAGCTTTACAGCAGACCACCATTTCGACAGGTCTCGTATTCAGAGAGTCCTCATCCGCGTACCGAACGCTATCTTTCAAACGATCGTTGGGTATGGCCGCGGAACGACACGACCTGTGGACAACCGCCGACGTCTGTCGGCGGATCCCTCTAGAGTTGGCCCGGGCCGTTTCCGGTACTGACCGATACCGGGCCTGCATCGAGGAGGACGGGAACAGGGATGAGTGAGTCCGCGACGCCGACGCTGAGCGACCTCCTCCGTACCTTCCGTACCCGCGCCGGCCTCACCCAAGCGGCCCTCGCCGAAAAGGCCGGCCTCAGCGAACAAGCGATCAGCGTCCTCGAACGCGGCACCCGCACCCGCCCCCGCATCGACACGGTCCGCTCCCTCACGGCCGCTCTCGCCCTCACACCCAGCGAAGCCGACCAGTTCCTCTCGGTTGCCCGCGGCAAGGGCAAGGTGCACGGAGCAACAACAGCGACGGTTGCGACAGGAGTGGTTCCGGCGTTGTGGCAATTGCCGCCCGCCGCGTCCGACTTCACCGGCCGCAGCGCCCAGGTTGATGCGATCCTCTCGGCTCTGCGCGACCCGATCGGGATCGCCCCCACCACTGTCGGCATCGTCGCGATCACAGGTATGGGTGGAATCGGCAAGACGACATTGGCCGTTCACGCCGCGCACAAGCTCGCCGACAGCTACCCCGACGGTCACTTGTACCTGAACCTGCGCGGCTACGGGCCAGGTGCGCCGATGCCCGTCGCGGATGCGCAACGGCATCTCCTGCGCTCGCTCGGCACCGACTCCCATGCGGTGCCGGACGACGTGGACGAGGCGACGGCGCTGTTCCGCTCGCAGTTGGCCGGCAAGCGCGTACTTCTGCTGCTTGACAACGCCGCCGACATCGCGCAGATCCAGCCGTTGCTCCCCGGCAGTCCGGGATCGAGCGCGATCATCACCAGCAGGGGGTCGATGCTGGACCTCCCCGGCGCCCGGCAGATCCTCCTCGATGCACTGTCAGAGGCGGAATCGATCGATCTCCTGGCCGGCCTCATCGGCCAGGCCCGGGTCGATGCCGAGCCGGAAGCATCGAGATTCCTCGCGACCTACTCGGGACGGCTGCCGCTGGCGATCCGACTGATCGGAGGGCGCCTCGCGATTCGGCCCAGCTGGCCGATTCAGCATTTCGTCGACCTGATGCAGGACGAGGAGCGCCGGCTGGACAGCCTGGGCTCGGACGAGACGGGGGTCCGAGCCAGAATCGCCAGTTCGGTCCGCTTCCTCGAGGAGAGCGACCAGGACCTCGATCGCCAGGCCGCGAGAGCCGTTCCACTGTTGGCTCTTCTCGACGGATCGGATCTTTTGATCGATGTCGCGGCCGCCCTGCTCGAGGTTTCGCTGCGTCAGGCGAGCGCGATCGTCGAACGTCTCGTCGATCTGAACCTGCTGGAATCGGTCAGTCCGTCGACGTACCGCTTCCACGACCTCATCCGGGCCTATGGCCGCGAAGTCGCAGACGAGAGCCTGAGCGCAGCCGAGCGCGACGACGCCCTGGCTCGGGTGATCCGGTTCTACATCGAGATCGGCTGGACTGCTCATCGTTTCACCCACCCGACCAGCCCACGGCTCGAGCTGGCGACCGTCCGAGGCGGCGCCAGCCTTCCCGCGCTCCTCGAGCGGGAACAGGCGCTGCGCTGGGTCGACGCCGAGCTACGAAACCTCCTGGACCGTTTCCGCCAAGCGAAGCACTCGCGCCTGACGGACTCTGCGCTCTTGCCGGAAATGGGGCTGGCATTCTTCGGGTACCTCGAGTCACGGCGTCGTTGGCAAGAGATGCGCGAGATGTACGCCGGAGCGATTCAGGTCGCCCAGCTCCACAGGAAACCGGAGGCCGCTGCTTGGATCCAGCACGACTGCGCGATCCCGGACGCGGAAAGCGGTGCGATGGGCCTCGCCATCGATCAAATTCTCGCGGCGCTGGAGATGTTTCGTGATATCGGCGCCTTGGCCGGGCAGGCTCGGTGCTGTTCCTCGCTTGCATACCTGCTCGGGCACGAGGGAAAGATCGAGGAGGCGCTGGAGTACGGCGAGACCGCGCTGGCGTTGAGCCGAACCATCCAGGACGAAACCCTGGAAGGTGTTTCGCTCACCGCCGTGGGCGGACTCTACGACCGCACCGGCGACTTCGTGCGTGCGGACGAGGCGTTCGCGAAGGCGATCCGTCTGGCCGAACGCGCGAACGACACGCGCGCGGTCTTCAAGCGGCTTCTCAACGCGGCTTTTGCGCACCTGCAGGTCGGACGCCACCGCGACGCGATACCCATGGCACTGCGCAGTCTGGCCATCGTGCAGGAAGCCAACGACACGACCTTCCAAGGCGAAGGCCGGCATCTGCTCGCCATTGCCTATGCCTCGAACGGTGACCTCGATGAGGCCACCAGACATATCGAAGCCGGCATCGAAGTCGCCCGCGCATCCCATGACGCGATCCGGGAAGGCCGTCTCTACATCGAGCTCGCGAAAGTCAATGTCGTCCGCGGCGATTCAACTGCTGCCGAGCAGCAACTCGGCATTGCGTTGCACCTGGTGCGGAACGCCCCTGACATTTATCGGCTCGAAGCCACCGAACTACTCGACAGACTCCGTCGAGGCGAAACTCCCGCCTACGATTTCACTCCGTACTCGATCTGACCGGGCCGACGTCAATCCGTGGTGGTGATTTCGACTTGGATTTGGGTGAGGCGGGTGAGGATTTTCTGGCGGAGGGCGTCGGGGGCGTGGTCGGAGCCGCAGGAGCGGTGGACCAGTTTCTTGACGCAGCGTTCCAGGTCGTACTCGTCGAGGCAGGGGGCACACTCTTCGAGGTGGTGGCGGATCTGCTCGGAACTGGCGTCCTCGATCTCGTTGTCGATGAAGACGTAGACCCGTTGCAGGATCTCTCCGCAGTCGACGTCGTGGGGCTCGCCGCAGCTCACGACTCCTCCTTCTCCGCGGTGCGGTCGGTGCTGGTGCCCGCCGCGTCGGTGCTCGTGTCCGCCGGGATCAGGCCGCGGTCCCGCGCGTAGTCGCCGAGCAGGTCCCGCAGCTGGCGCCGGCCGCGGTGCAACCGTGACATCACGGTGCCGACCGGTGTGCCCATGATCTCGGCGATCTCCTTGTAAGCAAAGCCCTCGACATCGGCCAGATACACGGCCAGGCGGAAGTCCTCCGGGATGGCCTGCAGTGCGGACTTGATGTCGGAGTCGGGCAGGTGCTCGAGCGCGACCGCCTCCGCCGACTTGAGGCCGCCGGGAGTGTGCGACTCGGCGGCGGTGAGCTGCCAGTCCTCGATCTCCTCGGTCGGCGACTGGGTCGGCTGACGCTGACGCTTCCGGTAGCCGTTAATGAACGTGTTCGTCAGGATCCGGTACAGCCACGCCTTCAGGTTGGTGCCCGGCGTGAACTGGTGGAACGAGCTGTACGCCTTCGCAAAAGTGTCCTGCACCAGGTCTTCGGCGTCCGACGGATTACGGGTCATCCGCATCGCCGCGGCGTACATCTGGTCCAGGAAAGGCAACGCTTCGCGCTCGAACCGCGCGGTGCGCTGCTCGGGAGTCTCGGTCGTGGTGGGAGTCGGCATCGGGATCGAGAATACCGGTGTCTTCCCAACCGTCCGCGCCGGAGCCTCACTCGTGGCCATCATGACCGTCACAACACGCCCGGCCGCGGGGGCATTCCCGCACCCCACCGCACCCCCGACACACCGCCCGAAGCCGGCCTGAAGCACCCCGAAACTCGCCCCTGAACCAGCGGTCAGCCGGAGATTTCCCGGCTGACCCATTCGAACACAGCTTCGACCAGCAGGTCGTACGCCTCCTGCTGGCTCAGCTCCGCGCGTTTCGGCACCTTGAACGAGTGGTCCGCGTCCGGGACCACCGCCATCTCGGTCAGCGGCGGGAACTCCTCCGGGGTCCCGAACGGGTCCCGCTCCCCCTGCACGACCAGCGTCGGCAGCCCGGCCGACTGCAACTCGGCCACCCGCGATTTCTCCGGCTTCCCGGGCGCGTGCAGCGGGAAGGCGAGGGCCAGTACGCCGGATGCGCCCAGACTGCTCGCGGTACGGCAGGCCACCCGCGCGCCGGCGCTGCGGCCGCCGATCACCAGCGGCGTCCGGACCCGGAGCTGGCCGATGATCGCGATCCAGGCCTCGTCGAGCACCTTCGGCGCCGGGGCCAGTTTGCGGCCGGCGCGGCGCCAGGGCTGCTCGATCAGGAACACGTTGATGTCCTGTTTCGGTAACCGGCTCGCCAGCGCGACCAGATCCCCCGACTCGATCCCGGCACCGGCACCGTGGCCCAGCGCCAGCGTCGCCACGGGGCGGCGGGCCCGGTGCGCAACGATCCGGGCCTCGCCGTGCGGCGTCCCCACAATCCGTTCGTCGGTCACCCGCCCCATCCTGTCACCCGGACGCGGCCACCGCGGCGCACGAAACTCGCCGAGCCGGTCAGATCGAAACTCGACAGGCCGGTCAGAAGAGCGCGATGGGCGGGTCAGAAGGGCGCGACAGGCCGGTCAGAAGAGCGCGGTGGACGGTTCCTCGCCCTCGGGCGGCAGCGGGTCGAGCAGGTGCGGGCCGTTGTTCTTCACCGAACCGACCGCCTTCGAGACGGCGTACGCCTCGAGCCGCCCTGGGGCCGCGGGCACCAGGAGTTTCAGCAGGTCGTCGGTGTCCGAGGACAGCGGGTCGAGCCAGGCGTCGTACCGCTCGCGCTCGACCAGCAGCGGCATCCGGTCGTGGATCCGGCCGAGGTCGTCGGTGGCCGAGGTGGTGAGCACGGTGCACGTCCACAGCCACGCGTCGTCGCGTTCGGGGTCCTCGACGGAGCGGTCGCGCCAGATCTCGTACAGCCCGGCCATCGCCATGATGCTGCCGTCCGGCGGGTGGATGAAGTACGGCTGCTTGACCGGTTTGCCGTTCTTCTTCTCCTCGGCGGTGTACCACTCGTAGTACCCGTCGGCGGGCAGGATGCAGCGCCGGGTGGCGAAGGCCTTCTTGAACGCCGGCTTCTCCGCGACCGTCTCCATCCGGGCGTTGATCATCCGGTTGCCGATCGACGGATCCTTGGCCCACGACGGCACCAGACCCCACTTGACCGTGGTGAGTTTGCGGACGGTCTCGTCGGGTTGCTCGCGGTTCTTCCGCTCGACCACGGCGACGACCTGATTGGTCGGGGCGACGTTGTAGTTGGCGCCGAGTTCCTCGACGGACTCGCGCACGTTGCCCGCCTGGATCTCGAACTCCTCGATCAGGTCGGACGGGGCCCGGCTGGACGCATACCTACCGCACATGCCACCAGCCTATGTCCGACCCAGGACAGCGGGCGGTCTACCGTTGCACCGGCGCTCGCCGAACGGGCGCCGGCCGAGGGACAGGAAGGACGACGAAGTGCGGGTCGCGGTGCTGTGTGGCGGAGAGAGTTCGGAGCGTGACGTCTCGCGGTCGTCCGGCTGGGCAGTGGCGCAGGCGCTCGCCGGGCGCGGCCACGACGTCGTCCTGATCGATCCGGCCGCGGAGCAGCCGGTCCTGGCCGATCCCGTGCCGTCCGGCGACACCGTCGTACCCGTCCCCAAGGAACCGCCGGTGCCGGCCGACCGCGCGCTCCTCAGACAACGGATGTACGCCGCTCTCACCGACGGGCCCGTCCTGGACCTGATGCGGCGCGCCGACCGCGTGTTCATCGCACTGCACGGTGGCTGGGGTGAGGACGGGCACGTCCAGGCGCTGCTGGAGCTGGCCGGCATCCCGTTCACCGGCGCGGGCCATGACGTCTGTGCCGTTGCCTGGCACAAGGGTCGCGCCCAGGCCGTACTCGAGGCGGCCGGTATCCCCGTGCCGGCGCGCGTGCTCTACACCCCGCCCGACGCACCCGGCGAGGTCAAGCAGCTGCTGGCGAACGGTCCGGTCGTGGTGAAGCCGGTCGCGGAAGGGTCGAGCGTCGCCGTCCGTAAGGTCGACTCACCGGAGGAGTTGCCGGCCGACGGCGCCGAGTTACTCGTCGAGCCGTTCCTCGGCGGCCGCGAGTTCACGGTCGGTGTGATCGGTACGGCGGCGCTGCCGGTCGTGGAGATCGAGCTCACCACCGCCGTGTTCGACTACGAGGCGAAGTACCAGCCCGGCGCCGTCCGGGAGATCTGCCCGGCCGACATCACGGCGGAGTTCGCCGAGCGGTTGCAGGATCTCGCGCTGCGCGCGCACCGCGCCCTCGGCTTCGGTACGACGTACTCGCGCGCCGATTTCCGCTGCGACGACGCCGGTACGCCGTACTGCCTGGAGGTCAACGCACTCCCGGGCCTCACGCCGGGCAGCCTGGTCCCGGTCGCGGCCCGCGGTGCAGGTATCGCGTACGACGAACTGGTCGAGAAGTTGCTCAAGGCATAGAACGGCATGAGGCGGCGGATCGCCCACCCCGTGTTAGGCGATCCGCCGCCGTCCGATGCGTCCGGGCGCCCCCCTGTTGGCGTCCGGACGCAGGTCTCAAGGTCTGGCCAGCTCGTCGAGCAACCTCCCGGCCATCTCGTCACTGCCCGGCAGGCCCTCGATCCAGACCCGGGCCAGCTGGGGTCCATCGGCGTCCAGGCGCCACTGTGTGATCAGGGCTCGTACCGTCGCGACCTGCTGCGGCAGGTTCGGGCGGCGGCCGACGAGCGCCGCCGCACGGCGTGCGCCGATGCGGCCCAGTACGTCACCGCCGCAGAAGACGATCCGCAGGCACTCCGCGACGTCGACCAGGCGGAGTTCGCGGTCGAACGGCGACGTACCCGGGGGATTGACCGGCTGGACAACCACCAGTGCGTGGTCCTTCGGTACGGAAGTTCCACGGAGTTCCGCCTCTCGGTAGAGCTCGCCGAGCCGGGACCGCAGGTGCGCCAGGCTGGACAGCCCGGTCAGCGGGTCCTCGCAGGACAGCGAATGCAGGTGGACGAGAGAGGCCTCGGCCCAGCTGGAACTGAGTGCGCGTACCGCGGCGAAAGCCGGCTCGCCCCCGGCGATCGAGCGGTACAACGCACTCAGCCCATCAAGTGCCTCCACCAGTGAGACCCCGTCCGCCGCCAGGCGGCGTCCGGTTTCGTCCGATGCAGGCACAACGTCGGCACCGTCCCGGAGCGCCTCGGCGATCGCCAGGTAGGCGCGGTGGTCGGTGCCAGCTGCGCCGTACGGCGCGATCGCGCCGTACGGTGGTCCGGAATCCTCTCCAGCTGACGACGCCTCCGACCGGGTCCGGGCGGGCGACCCCGCCAGGTTCAGGGACTTGGCCGGACGCAGGTCGAACCGTCGACGGAAGTCCGCGAACAGCGACATGGCCCTCCTCGAAAATCAGCCCCGTCAGTCTCCCGACCGGTCGGCCGGAAGCGTCGTACGCCGATGAGACAGCGGTGGCCGCGGATCATGACGCGGATTCGCAGAACTTTTTTCGGCGTAACTTCTGCCCTGGTGTTCTCGTCAGGAAAGAGGCACAGTTCCGCGTCAGGAGAGGTGCGCTCGGCCGTCCTCCGTGGGAACCTTGTTTCCGGCAACTTGTGGCGGTCCGTCACGGGGCTGCACACAGAGTTGTTCGACAAGGGTTCACAGCGTTGACCGAAGGTCGGCCAGTGGTCGCCAGAGCTCACGGGGAGATGGAATGGAGACGCCGGACGAGCGGCCCGACGTGCCGAGCGACGCGGAGCTGATCGCGCAGGTCCGCAACGGCGACCTCGAGGCGTACGGCGAGCTCTATGCGCGCCACCACTACGCCGCCGAGCGGATGGCCCGTCAGCTGGTCCCGGCCAACGACGCCGACGACCTGGCCAGTGACGCGTTCGCCAAGGTGCTGGACGCGCTGCGCGGCGGCGGCGGACCGGACGTCTCGTTCCGCGCGTACCTGCTGACGACCGTACGGCGGGTGCACGTCGACCGGGTCCGCGCCGGGAAGAAGGTGCAGACCACCGACGACATCGCGTCGTACGAGCGGGAGCCGGAGACCTTCGAGGACCCGACCGTGACCGGCTTCGAGAGCGGCGCCGCGGCCAAGGCGTTCGCCAGCCTGCCGGAGCGCTGGCAGGCGGTGCTCTGGCACACCGAGGTCGAGGGTGAGAAGCCGGCCGCGATCGCCCCGCTGCTCGGCCTGACCGCGAACGGCGTGTCCGCATTGGCGTACCGGGCCCGCGAGGGCCTGCGGCAGGCGTACCTGCAGCAGCACCTGGCCGATGTCGCCGGCGACCGGTGCCGCTGGACGACGGAGCGCCTCGGCGCGTACGTCCGCGGCGGCCTGACCAAGCGCGAGAACCGCAACGTCCGCGAGCACCTCGACGAGTGCGCGAAGTGCACCGCGGTGTACCTCGAGCTGGTCGAGGTCAACAGTGCGCTGCCGGCGCTGCTCGCCCCGGCCCTGCTCGGTACGGCGGGCCTCGGCTACCTGGCCGCTGCCTCGGGCGCGAAGGTCGGACTGGTCGGCTTCTTCGTCACCGGCTGGAAGAAGGTCTCCGAGAACAGCACGCGGACCGCGGTCGGCGCGGGCACCGCCGTCGTCGTCGCGGTCGCCGCCGTCCTCGCCGCGATGGCGCTGACCGGCAACGAAACTCCCCCGGCCGCGATCGAGCAGCCGGCCCCGACCCAGCAGCCCACCCAACCGCCGCCCCAGCCGCCGGCCGGGAAGCCGACCGCCCCGCCGAACAAACCGACCGCGAAGCCGCCGGCGTCGAACCCGACCCAGCCACCGGCCTCCAACCCGACCCGGCCGCCGACGTCCGCGCCGACCACCACCGAGCCGACCACCGAGCCGACCACGGCTCCGACGTCGGTCCCGACCACCACGCCTACCCAGCCGACGTCGACCACACCGGCTCCGACGACGCCCACACCGCCGAAGCCGACCCCGACCACGCCGGTGCTCGACGAGGGCCTGGTGACGATCAGCATCCCGCAAGGCGGCGGCAGCCCCGTACTGCGCGAGACCCCGGCCGTGACGCCGCGGTCCGCTCGGGCGGAGGCGAACGCGTCCGGCGTCCGCTTCGTCGTCACGATCAAGACACCCGCCGGGAACGCCAACCCGGTGGTGATCGGCCTCAAGTACGGCGCCGAGCTCGAGTGGCCGCTGAACGGCAACCCGCCGGGCTGGGTCTGCACCAAGGCGGCCGGCACGTGTACGGCGAACGACCCGGCGAACCCGAAACCGCTGGTGATCACGTTCGACGCACCCACCGGCGGTTCGGCCGCCGACCGTACCTTCACCGTCTCGGCCAAGTCCGGCCGGCTGTACGACGACGACTCGGCGACCGTCGCCGCGACGCCGAGCACCGACGAGAGCCTGCTGAAGATCGTCGACGGCCGCAGCGACCCGGACGTCCACCACCGGATCCTGACCGTTGCCCCGCGCACCGGTCGCGACAGCGTCACGCTGAAACTCACGTACGGCGACGCGCTCGAGTGGCCGATCGCCGCGAATCCGGCCGGCTGGAAGTGCTCGGCCAAGACCCGGACGTGTACGGCGAACGACCCGAGCAAGCCCGCTCCGCTGCCGGCGGACTTCGACGTACCGGACAAGTCGTCGGAGGCCGCCCGCACGTTCACCGTCGCCGTGCAGGCGGACCTGGTCAGCGACACCGACTCCGAGGTGCTCCCCGCGCTGCGGCAGGACGAGTCGCTGCTGCAGATCCTCACACCGACACCCCACGACGACCCGAACCCGTTCGTCTACAACCGCTTCCTCAAGGTGAACGGCGCCCAGGGCCGCACGGTGACGCTGGACATCTCCTGGGGCCGGAACCTGACCTTGCTGCCGTCGCTGGGCAGCGGATGGACCTGTGAGCGGACCAGTGACATCCGTCGCGCGGTCTGTACGACGACCAACTACCGCAAGCCGTTCAACTCGGAGTGGAACGCGTGGCTGCCGGGCACGGGCAGCAGCAACACCGTGACGGTGCACGTGCGGGTCGGCGGTCGCGAGGACACCGACAGCGTCCAGATCCCGCCCTCGACGACCCGGCGCTGACCGTTCGCCGACGCCTCCAGGTCGGGTCAGCCGCTCGTGGCGCGGGTTCTCCGTTGGCGTACGAGCAGAGATTCGGCCCTCGCGACCGCTGTGTCGCGGGCCGAACATGCCGACGAACCGGCCGCCAGCGCCAGCCGCCAGCCGCGCACTTTGTGCACCAGATCCGTACTTTCGCGGCCGAAAAGTACGGATCTGGTGCACAAAGTGGGAGACAGGTGCGGACCTGGTGCACAAAGTCGGGGGTATGGGCGCGCCGGAGTCGAGCGGGCTGAAGCGGAAGCTTGAACCGATTCTGGTGGGTGTGGACAAGCGATTGCCTGTCCACAGTCCCGGGCGGGGGTTCACAGTCCCGGGCGGGTGTCCACAGTCCCGGGCGGGGGTGCACAGTCCCGGGTCCGGGAGCCGGAAATCCGGTTGCCGGGTCCTCTATCCTGGTGGTGTTCGCGTGGACGGAACCGAGTAGCGCCGTACCCCACGGCCGAGAGAGTCGCCGGCAGCTGTGAAGGCGATCCGTGGAGCGGTGGCGAAGACACTCCCGAGCGGATGCAGTGCAAGAGGCCGGACCAGGTTCGAGATCGGGTCCGGTGAAGGTGTGGTGGCACCGCGAGTTCCCCTTCGCCCACACCTCCGGGGTTCGAGATCAGACCTGGAGGTGAAACAGCTTTGCGCATTCTCAGCCATGAGATCCCCTCAGCAGTGGGCCAGACCGTCACGGTGGCCGGCTGGGTGCATCGAAGACGACGGCTCGCCGCGGTCAGTTTCCTGATCCTGCGCGACCGGTCGGGCCTGAGCCAGATCGTGGTGAAGTCCGAGCAGACGCAAGCACAGCTGGACGAACTCGGTGAGGAGACCGTGGTCCAGGTGACCGGGACGGTCGCCGCGAACCCGCAGGCTCCCGGCGGCGCGGAGCTCGTCGACCCGGTGATCGAGCCGCTGACCGAGCCGGCCGAGACGCCGCCGATCGAACTGTGGCGTCCCGCGGTCGGTGCCGGGCTGCCGGTGGTGCTCGACAACGCGCCGGTCGCGCTGCGGCATCCGGCGGTCCGGGCCGGGTGGGAGATCGCCGCGGCCGCGCTGCACGGATTCCGGTCCGCCCTGGACGCGCAGGGCTTCACGGAGATCCAGACCCCGAAGATCGTCGGTACGGCGACCGAGTCCGGCGCGAACGTGTTCACGCTCGACTACTTCGGCGGACCGGCGTACCTGGCGCAGTCGCCGCAGTTCTACAAGCAGACGATGGTCGGCGTGTTCGAGCGGGTCTTCGAGGTCGGTCCGGTGTTCCGGGCCGAGCCGCACGACACGGTCCGGCACCTCGCGGAGTACGTGTCGCTGGACGCGGAGTTCGGGTTCGTCACCGACCACCGCGACGTGCTGGTGATGCTGCGGTCGGCGATCGCGGGCATGCTCGCGGCCGTCGGTGAGCGGGCCGGGGCCGCGCTCGAGCGGCTCGGGGTGACGCTGCCGGAGATCCCGGTCGAGGTCCCGGTGCTGCACTTCACCGAGGCACTGAAAATCGCCGGCGCGAACCCGGACGAACCGGACCTCGCGCCGGCCGACGAGCGCGCGATCGGTGAGTGGGCGCTGCGCGAACACGGCAGTGACTTCGTCGCCGTGGAGGGCTATCCGATGGTGAAGCGGCCGTTCTACACGCACCCACAGCCGTCGGACCCACGCTGGTCGAACTCGTTCGACCTGCTGTTCCGCGGGGTCGAGCTGGTCACGGGCGGCCAGCGGCTGCACCGGTACTCCGACTACGTCGCCGCGCTCGCCGCGCGTGGTGAGAGCGCGGACGCCCCGGCATACAGCTCGTACCTGCAGGCGTTCAAGCACGGGATGCCGCCGCACGGCGGGTTCGCGATCGGGCTGGAGCGGTTCGTGGCCCGGCTGACCGGCGCGGACAACGTCCGCCAGGTGACGCTGTTCCCGCGCGACCTGCACCGGTTGACGCCCTGATGGAGACCACCGCGTCGGTTGTTGCCGAGATCAACGTTGCCCTTGGCATCGATCACCGGATCGTGCGGCAGCTGACCGGTGGCCTGCAGAGCACGGCGTACGAGCTGACCGGCGGCGTCGTGCTGAAGTGGACGGCGAATCCCGACTGGGCGCCGCGCGTCCGGCGAGCGGCCGAGCTCGTTCGCCGGGCGCGCGCCGTCGGCTACCCGACACCCGCATGGGTCGCCGTCGGCACCACGGCCGCGGGATCGCCGTACCAGCTGCAGGAATTCGTCCACGGCACCCCACCCAAGCTCGACCTGCCGCTCGCGAAGCAGGTGGTGGAGATCTGCGAGCTGCAGCGCGACCTGATGCTCGATGATCACGAGCTCTGCTGGTCCGACTGGGCCTGCGGTGTCGTGTTCGACGGGTGGGACGGTGTGTGGAGCGCGTCCGGGCGTACGGCGACGAGTCCTCGGAGCTGCTGCGCCGGTACGGCGAGTTGTGCGCGCCGTACCGCGACGAGGCGCTGCCCCGCGACGATCTCGTCCACGGCGATCTGAACATGGGCAACTTGCTCGCGGAGGACGGGCGGATCACCGGGATCGTCGACATCGAGGCGGCCGGCAGCGGCACGCGCGGGTACGACCTGGTGTCGCTGGCGGCGTCCGCGTTCCGCGACGGGGCGGCCGAGGGCGTGGACGAGGTGTTCCTCGAGGCGGCGCTGCGGGCGAGCGGCCGCGCCGCGGTCGCGATCTGCGCCGCGGCGGCGTTCGCGAGTGTCGCGGAGTTCGCCCACGAGCGGCCGCCGTACGCCGTCGACCTGGTGAACGGCGGCGGCCGACGGATCGTCGAGCTGCTGGATGCATGATGTGCACATGCTGAGTGAGGTGGAGCGCACGGTCCTGGCGGCCATCGACAACGAGCGGATCGTCGCCGAGCTGCGGGAGCTGGTCCGGATCCCGAGCGTGGACGGGACCGCGGCCGAGGTCGGCGTACAGGCCTGGTGCGCGGCCCGGCTGAAGGCGCTGGGACTGAGCGTCGACCACTGGCCGCTCGATCTGCCGGAGCTGACCGCCGACCCGGAGTTCCCGGGGATGGAAGTCGAGCGCGCCGAAGCGTGGGGGTGCGTCGGCGTCCTGGGCGGCGACGCGGCACCGGGACTGATCCTCAACGGGCATGTCGACGTCGTGCCGGGCGACGCGTTCGACGCCCGCATCGAGGACGGCGTGATGTGGGGCCGCGGAACCTGCGACATGAAGGGCGGCGTCGCGGCGATCCTCGGTGCGGTGGCCGCGATCGTCGGTGCGGGCATCAGCTTGCGCAAGCCGCTCGCCGTCCACACCGTGATCGGCGAGGAGGACGGCGGCGTCGGTGCGTTCGCGACGCTGCGCCGTGGGCATCGCGGCGAGGCCTGCGTGATCGCGGAGCCGACCGCCCACGCCGTCATCCCGGCCAACGCCGGCTCCTTGACCTTCCGGCTCGAGGTACCTGGGCTGGCCACGCACGGCTCGACCCGCAGCCGCGGGGTCAGCGCGATCGAGAAGTTCACCGCGATCCAGACCGCGCTGCAGGAGCTCGAACGCGAACGCAACCGCGACCCACATCCGCTGCTCGCGCACCTCGACCTCGCCAACCCGCTGTCGGTCGGCACGATCGCGGCGGGCGACTGGGCGAGCACCGTCCCGGACCACCTGGTCGCCGAAGGCCGGTACGGCGTCCGTCTCGGCGAGGCTGTCGCCGACGCGCGGAAGGCCTTCGAGGAGGCCGTCGCCGAAGCGTGCGCGAAGGACGACTGGCTCCGCGATCACCCGGTAACAGTCACGTGGCCGGGCGGGGTGTTCGCGTCAGGTTTGTTGCCCGAGGGCGACCCATTGCTGAACGACACCCTTCAGGCCGCCGGCGACGCGGACGGGCTGTCCCTCGAGATCAAGGGCGCACCGTACGGCTCCGATCTGCGCCAGTACGCCGCGGCCGGCATCCCGACCCTGCAGTACGGCCCCGGCGACGTCCGGTACGCCCATGCCGCCGACGAACACGTCGTACTCGCCGACGTCCTGCACGCAGCCCGCACCTACGCGCTGCTCGCTGTCCGTCGCTGCGGTTGATACAACTCGATCATGCTGCCGATACGTGGACGGTCGGAGGAGCTCGGCACGCTTCTCCGCGCGCTGCGTGCGGCCGCCGCCGGGGAGCCGTCGCTGGCAGTGGTCAGCGGGGAGCCCGGGATCGGCAAGTCCGCTCTCCTCGCGGCGGCGGTCGAGCAAGCTGAGCGGCAGGGCTTCCTGGTCGCCAGTGCGGCCGCACACCAGACCGACAACCTCAGTCCGCTCGCGTCGCTCGCACCTGCCCTCCGTGCCGGCCGCCTCAGAGCGTCCGGTTGTCGCGCCGGTCTTCGACGAGAAGATCCCCGCCACCGCCCCGGCCGCTCTGCCGAAGTACGCCGTCGTGGTGACCGGCGACCACGCGATCGCCCCGGCCCTGGAGCAGTACATGGCCGAGCGCGCCCACGCCAAGATCACCGTGGCCAAGGGAGCGTCCCACCTGGTCGCGCTGTCCCAGCCCGACACCGTCACCCGCGTGATCGAGCAGGCCGCGCGCTGACCCAACACCTGATCAGCCACCACATCGGCCGGACCGCGTCGCGCGGCCCGGCCGATCTGCGAGGTCAGAGGCTGCGGGGTCAGAGGCTGCGGGCGACGATGTCGCCGACGGCGGTAGTGGCGTGGACGGTGAGTTCGGCGGCGGCGCCCACGCTGTTCTTGAGCGCGTTGTCGATCCGGCCGGTGGAGGTGCCGGCGTCGAGCGTTCCGGAGACGCCGGGGGCGGCGACGACCTCCACGTCGCCGACGTCGGTACGCAGGACGAGGTCGCCGCGGACAGCCTCGGTGATGCGGATGTCGCCCTTGCTGGTCCGGATCTCCGCGGGACCGTTCAGGCGGCCGACCGTGACGTCACTCGCGGACGATGTGATCCGGGCGCTCGTGACGTCCGCGAGCTCGATCGGGCCCTGGGCGCTCTCGACGATCACGTCGCCGAGGCGGCCGGTGGCGCGCAGTTCGACACTCGCCGACCGCACCTCGGCCCGCGAACCGGTCGGGAACTGGACGGTGACCGCGACGGCGCCGGACGGACCGAAGTACTGGTTCCTCGCGACGACCTCAACGCGCAGGACGCCGTCGGCGTAGCTGACCTGGGCCTCGTCCGCGGCCTTGACGTCACGGCTCTTGGCGGCGTTCGCCGGCAGGACCTCGACGACTGTGTCGGCGCGGTCGGTGGCGACGAACTGGACGCGGCCGGCGGGGATGTTCAGTACGGCGTTGATCGCCTGGGTGGTAGTGAACTGGGTGGTGGTGAACTCGGGCATGGTGGTGCCTTCCTGATGCGCTGGACCGGTTGTTGTTGACACCAACCTCCAGGTCCGCGCTGACACCGAACCGCCGCCGCACTGACACGGCACCGGCACGCCTGTCAGAGCACCTGCCAGAGCACCTGTCAGGAGGCCTGTCAGAGCACCTGTCAGGACGCGTCTCGGCGTCCTCGTGGGGTGACGCGTCAGAGCGGTCGCAGCACCCGGTCCAGGGCGGCACGGCCGATCGGGCCCCAGTGCGTCTTGCCGCCCGGAATGCCCCGTTCGCCGTTGATCCCCATCGCGATCAGGAACAGTGCGCGCGACACGGCCCACCCGCGCGCCCGCCGCACCGTGGCCTCGTCCGCGCCGTATGCGTCCAGGAAGCGCTCCGGGGCCGGCAGCAGGATCCAGGCCGACGCCACATCGTTCGCCGGGTCACCGGCACCGATCTCCTCGAAGTCGACCACTCCGGCGAGCGTGCCGTCGGCAACCACCACGTTGGCCGGGTGCAGGTCACCGTGCAGCCACACCGGCACCCCGTCCCACGCCGGCGCCGCCAGCGCGTCCTCCCACACCGCCTTGATCTCGTCGCCGCGGCCGACGTACTCCTGCACCTGCTCGAAACCCGGTGCGGACGGCAGCGTCGACCGGTCGCTCGCCGGCACATCGGCCGGCGCTTCGGTGTGCAGCGCCCGCAGGAAGCCCGCCAGTACGTCGGCTGCCGCCGGATCGCTGATCGGCGTGTGCTCCCCGGGAACCCCGTGCACCCAAGTGGTGACCAGCCAGGTCCGCGGGAAGCGGTCCGACGGCTCGACGAGGTGGACCGGGACAGGGATCGGCAGCGGGAGCTGCGTGGCAAGGTGCGGCAGCCACGTGTGCTCCTTGCGGAGCGGTTCGTGCCACTGGTTGCTGCGGGGAATCCGGAGCGCCAGGTCGTCACCCAGCCGCCACATCTGGTTGCCCCAGCCGCCGACGACCTCCTTCAACGGCAGCTCGGCCAGGTCCGGGTGGTGCTCCTTCAGCAGGCTGCGTACGAAGTCCTCGTCCATTTCCGGGTCCATGGACCGTCAGACGCGTCACACCGGTGCCTAGTTGGGAATAGCTGCAAGTAATCGTCAGTTGGCGACCGTTATGCGCATTGATGTGTGGTCCGACGTCGTCTGCCCGTGGTGCTACATCGGCAAGCGCCGGCTCGAACAGGCCCTCGCCGACAGCGGCGACACCGCCGAGATCGTCTGGCACAGCTTCCAGCTCGACCCGTCCTCGACGAACGACGACCCGCGGGACCTGGCGACCCGGCTGGGCGAGAAATACGGTCGCGGGCGCGAATGGGGTCTGCAGGCGAACGCACACGTCACCGAGGTGGCGGCCGAGGTCGGCCTCGAGTACCACCTCGACCAGGCGAAGCCGGTCAACACCGGCGACGCACACCGCCTCCTCCACCTGGCCCGTGAGCTCGCCGAGGCCGGGGAGGTTCCCGCGGACACCCAGGGCCGCCTCAAGGAGCGCCTGCTCAAGGCCTACTTCACCGACGGCCTCCCGGTCGGCGACCACACCACGCTGACCGAGCTGGCCACAGAAGCCGGTCTGCCGGAGGCCCGTGTGCGAGAGGTGCTCGCCGGTACCCAGTACGCCGAGCAGGTCGCGGCCGACCAGGCGCAGGCGCTGGCGTACGGCGCGAACGGCGTACCGTTCTTCGTCATCGACGAGAAGTACGGCGTCAGCGGCGCGCAGCCCGTCGAGGTCTTCGCGGAGGCCCTGCGCCGCGCGAACGCCGACCACAAGCCGGTCACCCTGATCACCGCCCCGGGCGCCACGAACACCGACGACCCCACCTGCGGCCCCGACGGCTGCCCCATCTAGTCCGCCCGGCGCCCCCGGGCGACCGTCCACACCCCGCCGGGACCACCCACACGCTGTGACGGGCCGGCCGGCTGCGTCAGGGTGGTACTGCTTGCGTCAGCGGGTGGGTCGTGGGTACCGGGGGATCTACGGAACGTGGTGTATGAAGGAGGCATGACTGTCGTGCGCGCACTGGCCAGGCCGTTGCTGTCCATGATTTTCGTTGTCCAAGGTGCGAACTCGATCCGCAACCCGGAGCCGCTCGTGCCCAAGGCGCAGCCGGTGACGGACCGGTTGGTTCCGATGGTGAAGCAGGTCGCGCCCCCGCAGGTCAGCGACCGGATCCCCGAGACCACGGTCAACCTGGTCCGGCTGAACGGCGTCGTACAGGTGGTCGGCGGCCTGGCGCTGGCGACCGGCAAGGGCCGGCGGCTGGGTGCGAGCGTGCTGGCGGCCACGCTCGTGCCGGTGACCGTCGCCGGGCACCCGTTCTGGCAGGTGAAGGACAAGGAGACCCGGCAGGCGCAGCGGATCCAGTTCATGAAGAACCTGGGGCTGCTGGGCGGGCTGCTGCTCGCCGCGGTGGACACCGAGGGCAAGCCGGGCGTCGCCTGGCGGGCCACGCACGGTGCCCGGGCCGCGAAGCGGGAGACCAAGCGCGGAGCCAAGGCTGCGAGGCGCGAGGCGAAGCAGCTGGCCCGCGAGACCAAGCAGGCCGCCCGCCTCGCGAAGGCTGAACTGCACATCGGCTGATCCCGATGGCCTAGGCTCAGGGCAGAAACACACTGAGCTGAGGAGTGGGATGAGCGAGCAGGGTTGGGCGGCACCGAAGGCCGGCGGAGCGGTGAGCGGTACGGTCACGGTGCCCGGATCGAAGTCGATCAGCAACCGCGCACTCGTTCTGGCAGCCATCGCCGACGGACCGTCGCACCTGACCGGTCTGCTCGCGGCCCGCGACACCGCGCTGATGCGGTCGGCGCTGGTCTCGCTCGGCGTCACGATCACCGAGAGCGGTTCGACCGTGACCGTCACCCCGGGTTCGCTCAAAGGCCCGGCGAGCGTCGACTGCGGTCTGGCCGGCACCGTCATGCGGTTCGTCCCACCGATCGCTGCGCTGGCCGACGGCGAGATCGCCTTCGACGGCGACCCATACGCGCGGGAACGCCCGATGAGCGTCATCCTCGACGCCCTGCGCACGCTCGGCGTCCAGATCGACGACGGCGGCACCGGCCGGATGCCCTACACCGTCTCCGGCACCGGATCGGTCCGCGGCGGCAAGGTGACGCTGGACGCTTCCGGGTCGAGTCAGTTCGTGTCGGCGCTGCTGCTGGCCGGCGCCCGGTACGACGAGGGCGTCGACATCCGCCACGACGGCAAGCCGGTGCCTTCGCAGCCGCACCTGGACATGTCGGTGGCGATGCTGCGCGAGCGCGGCGTCCAGGTCGACGACTCCGAGCCGAACCGCTGGGTGGTTGCCCCCGGCCCCATTCGCGCGCTGGACACCGCGATCGAGCCGGACCTGTCCAACGCGGCGCCGTTCCTGGCCGCGGCCGTCATCACCGGCGGCTCGGTCACGGTGACCGGCTGGCCCGCGGAGACCACCCAGCCGGGCGGACAGCTCGGCGACATCTTCACTCGCTTCGGCGCCGAGGTCACCCGCACCGCGGACGGTCTGACCGTGCGCGGCACCGGCCGGGTGCAGGGCTGCGACCTCGACCTGAGCGAGGTCGGCGAGCTGACGCCGGTGATCCTCGCGGTGGCCGCGTTCGCCGACGGACCGTCGTACCTGCGGGGCATCGCGCACCTGCGCAACCACGAGACCGACCGGTTGGCTGGGCTCGAGACCGAGTTCAACGCGCTCGGCGGGGACGTCAGGCAGCTCGACGACGGGCTGGCGATCCGCCCGAAGCCCTTGCACGGCGGCCTGTTCCACACCTACGCCGACCACCGGATGGCGCACTCCGCCGCCGTCCTCGGCCTGCTCGTCGACGACCTGCGGATCGAGAACATCGAGACGACGGCGAAGACCTTGCCCGAGTTCCCCCAGCTGTGGTCGGAGCTCGCCGGCTGATGTCGCGGTACGACGAGGAGGCCCGTTTCGACCGGCCCAAGCGCCGCACCCGGCCACGGACCAAGGATCGCCCCTCGTACGACGACGCCGTCGAAGGCTTCGTCATCACCCGCGACCGCGGCCGCTACACGTGCTGGGTCGAGGACCGCCGGGTGACTGCGATGAAGGCCCGCCAGCTCGGCCGGAAAGGAGTCATCGTCGGCGACCGGGTGAAACTCGACGGCGACGCGAGCGGCGAGCAGGGCACCCTGGCCCGGATCGTCGAGGTCCTCCCCCGCACCACGCTGCTGAGACGCTCGGCCGATGACGACGACCCGGTCGAACGCCCGCTGGTCGCGAACGCCGACCAGCTCGTGATCGTTGCCGCGGTTGCCCATCCGGAGCCGCGGACCGGGCTCATCGACCGGTTCCTGGTCGCCGCGTACGAGGCCGGGATGCGGCCGCTGCTCTGCCTCACCAAGACCGACCTCGGCGATCCGGAGCCGTTGCTGTCGATCTACCGCCCGCTCGGCGTCGAGTCGGTCGCCACGCACCACGGCGGCGACCTGACCGAGCTGCGCGAACAGCTCCACGACCGCACCAGCGTGCTTGTCGGGCACTCCGGTGTGGGCAAGTCCACGCTGGTCAACGCGCTCGTCCCCGGTGCCGATCGCGCCATCGGTGTCGTCAACGAGGTCACCGGGCGCGGACGGCATACCTCGACGAACACCGTCGTACTGCAACTGCCGGACGGCGGCTGGCTGATCGACACCCCCGGGATCCGCTCGTTCGGCCTGGCCCATGTGGAGCCCGAGACCCTGATCCACGCGTTCCCGGATCTCGAGGAACTTGCCGCGGACTGTCCGCGCGGGTGTACACACGCGATCGACGCGATCGACTGCGCGCTGGACGAGGCCGTCGCGGAGCACCGCGCGGATCCGGCGCGGGTGGCGTCGTTCCGGCGGCTGCTCGCCTCCCGCGAGGGTCGCGCCGCGGACTACTTGGCCGGCAGCTGACCCTCCCACACCGCCCGGGCGCCGGCGTCGCCGGTGCGAACGGTCTGCCAGATCACCAGTACGGCGATCACCACGACCGCGGCCTGCGTCAACAGCTCGAGCGGGCGGCTGGTCCGCGCCTCGCCCGCCGGTCCGCGTTCGCGCAGCAGCAGGAAGGCAGCCACGGCGACGACCGCGAAGATCAGGCAGTACCAGAACAGCAGGTTGCCGCGCTGCTCGTGCAGCTCGACGGCCTTCGCCAGCGTCGGCACCGCCGCGACGAACGCCTCGCCGCTCTCCTTCGCGACGAACGCCATCACCAGCGAACCGACGCCGAGCACGAGCGCGGGCCAGCGCAACAGCCGGCGCCAGCGCGGTACCAGCGCGAACACGATGGCGGTCAGCGCGGCCACAGGCAGCAGGACCACGGTCAGGTGGATCACCAACACGTGCAGCGGCAGGTCCCCGATGCGCTCGAACATTGACGCCTCCCGGCGGTCGTCATTCCTGGTCGGACACTACTAGAACGTTCAACGACCTGGATCGGTTCACCGCGCACCGCAACCGATCCGCAACTCCTGCCGGACAGCCGAAGCGCTGTACCCGGTGTTCAGGCTAGCCTTCCGGCATGCCTTCGCACACGGATGACCTGAGGCTCGCCCACATCCTGGCCGACGACGCGGACTCGACCACGATGGACCGCTACAAGGCGCTCGACCTGCACGTGGCCACCAAGCCCGACCTCACCCCGGTGAGCGAGTCGGACAAGAAGGTCGAGGACGTGATGCGCAAGACGCTGGCCCGGGCGCGGCCGCGGGACGCGTTCGTCGGTGAAGAGGACGGCACCACCGGCTGGGGCGTGCGCCGCTGGGTGGTCGACCCGATCGACGGCACCAAGAACTACATCCGCGGCGTCCCCGTGTGGGCCACGCTGATCAGCCTGATGATCGAGGACCAGGTCGTCGTCGGGGTGGTCTCCGCGCCCGCACTCGGCAAGCGCTGGTGGGCGTCGTACGGCGACGGCGCCTGGACCGGCCGCGCGCTGCACTCGTCGCAGCCGTGCCGGGTCAGCGACGTGAGCCGGATCGAGGACGCCTCGCTGTCGTACGCGTCGCTCAAGGGCTGGGAGAAGATCGGCAAGAAGAACCAGTGGGCCGAGCTGATGGACTCGGTCTGGCGGACCCGCGCGTACGGCGACTTCTGGTCGTACATGCTGGTCGCCGAGGGCGCGGTCGACATCGCCGCCGAACCCGAGCTGAACCTGTACGACATGGCCGCGCTGGCGATCATCGTCGAGGAGGCCGGCGGCAAGTTCACCTCGGTCGACGGCGCCCCGGGTCCGAACGGCCCGAACGCCGTCGCCACCAACGGCCGCCTGCACGACGAGGTCCTGAAGCGCCTCGAGTGACGATGGTGTGTCACCTCATTAGGTAGAGCACCGCCGAGACGCCGTACGCGCGGAGCGAATCACGCTCAGGTGCACCACCCGGCACCCGGCACGTCCTGTCGAGAGTGCACACGTCAGGGCCCGCGAGGGAGTTTCGCGACCACGTAAGGTGGCCGGTATGCCCTTGACGTACGCCATCGCGGAGCAGACGCTCGACAACGGCCTGCGGGTCGTCGTGAGCTCGGACCGCGCCGTCCCGATCGTCGCCGTCAACCTCTGGTACGACGTCGGGTCGCGCCACGAACCGCCGGGGCTGACCGGGTTCGCGCACCTCTTCGAGCACCTGATGTTCCAGGGCTCGCGCAACGTCGCCTCCGGTCAGCACTTCAGCCTGCTGGAGACCGCCGGCGCCAGCCTGAACGCGAGCACGTTCTTCGACCGCACCAACTACTTCGAGTCGCTGCCGAGCGGCGGCCTGGACCTCGCGCTCTGGCTCGAGGCGGACCGGATGGGCTACCTGCTCGACGCGGTCAACCAGGAGAACCTCGACAACCAGCGGGACGTGGTGAAGGAGGAGAAGCGGCAGTCCTACGACAACCGCCCGTACGGCGACTCCTACGAGCGGCTGGTTCGGCTGACGTTCCCCGAGGGACACCCGTACGCGCACATGACGATCGGCTCGATGGCCGATCTGGACGCGGCGTCGCTCGAGGACGTGCACGCCTTCTTCCGGAAGTACTACGGTCCGAACAACGCGGTGCTGAGCATCGTCGGCGACGTCTCCCCCGACGACGCCTTCGACGCCGCCAAGCGGTACTTCGGCCAGCTGCCCGCGATCCCTACGCCGCCACCGGCGCCGGACGGGACGATCGGCCCGCTGACCGAGGTGCACCGCGAGGACGTGGTCGACGACGTACCGTCCGACCTGGTCACGATGATGTTCCGGCTGCCGGTCGACGGCACGCCCGAACTGGACGCGGCCGGGCTTGCGCTCGACGTCCTCGCCGCCGGGCAGAGCGGCCGGCTGAACCGGCGCCTGGTCCGCGACGAGCAGATCGCACAGTCGGTGTCGGGTGGTGCGCTGCCGCTGGTCGGCGGGGTCTCGTTCGGCACGCTGACCGGGATCGCGTCCGACGGCGTCGACCTGCAGAAGGTCGAGGACGCGCTGCTCGAGGAGATCGAGAAGCTGGCCGAGAACGGCGTCACCGAGGACGAGCTGGCCACCGTGCAGGCGCAGGCCGAGCGCGATTGGCTGGAGCAGCTCGCGAGCTGTGCGGGCCGGGCCGACGAGATCTCGCACTACGCGTTGCTGTTCGGTGACGCGAACCGGATCAACACCCGGATCGACCAGATCCAGGCCGTGACCGTGGACCAGGTGCAGGCTGCCGCGCAGAAGTGGATCCGCGCCGCGGGCCGCGCCCAGGTCACGTACCGCCGCCAGGAGACGGCCGCCGGTCAGGAGACCGCTGCCGAGTCGGGAGCAGACGCATGAACCAGGTTCTGACCACCCCACCGGCCGTCGGTGCGCCGCGACCGTGGAAGTTCCCCGAGGCGGTCACCACCCGGACCGCTGTCGGTACGCCGGTGCACGTCTTCGACCGCCCGGGGCAGTACGTCGCCACCGTCCGGGTGACGATCGCGATGCCGCTGATCGCCGAACCGCGCGAGTTCGAGGGCGTCGCCACGATCATGTCGCGGACCCTCGACGAGGGCACTGAGCTGCACTCGGCCAACGAGTTCGCCGCGGCCCTCGAGCGGCACGGAGCGGCGTACGGCGTGGATGTCAGCTCGGACGCGTTGCACGTCGAAATCTCGGTGCCGGTCTCGCATCTGGCGCCGGCGGTGCAGCTGCTGGCCGAGGCGATCACACGGCCCGCGTTCAACACCGCCGACGTCGGGCGGCATGTGACGATCCGGCTCGGCGAGATCAACCAGGAGCGGGCCAACGCCGGGTACCGGGCGCGCGAGGCGTTCGCGGCGTACCTGTTCGACCCGTCGACGCGCAGGTCGCGGCCGACCGCAGGCCGGCCGGACACGATCCGGCCGCTGACCAACGTCCAGGTGGCCGAGTTCTACCGGAACAACATCGGCCCGGAGCGGGCCGAGATCCTGTTCGCCGGTGACGCGACCGGCGTGGACGTGGCCGGGATCATCGACGAGGCGTTCGGCAACTGGACGTCAGCCGCCGGGCCCGCGCTGGAGACGCCGGAACCGATCTACATCCCGGGCAATCGGGTCGTGCTGGTCGACCGGCCGGGCTCGGTGCAGAGCCAACTGCTGATCGGTTGTGCCGGCCCCGACCGGCGCGACCCCGCGTGGGGTGCGGCCGCGGTCGCGAACCACGTGGTCGGCGGCACCATCACCTCGCGCGTGGACACCGTGCTCCGCGAGGAAAAGGGCTACACCTACGGGACGCGGACGAGCTTCTCGGCGCCCCGTAAGGGCGGCACGTTCAGCCTCGGCGGCGCCGTCCGCACCGAGGTCACCGGCGCCGCGATCGGTGACGCGCTGCGGATCCTGCTGGAGGCGCGCGAAGGCCTGACCGAGCAGGAGGTCCAGGAGGCGAAGGACAGCCTGATCCGCACCGCGCCACTGCGCTACGAGCAGGCCGATTCGGTCGCGCAGCAGGTCGGCAGCAACATCGCGAACGGCGTACCGATCGACTTCGCCGACACCTACCTGCGCACGATCGCGGAGACCACCGCCGCCGAGGCGACCGAGGCTTACCGCCGGTACGTCGGCGCCGACGGACTGCTCGTGGTCGTCGTCGGTGAGGCCAAGGACGTCCGCCCGCAGCTGGAATCCCTCGACCTCGGCGAACTGATCGAGGCCGAATAACTTCGTCGCTCCCGCCCCCGAGCCAGGGGGCGGGAGCGCTGTGCATCAGCTGGTGATGTAGTTCGAGAGTTGCTCGCGCTCGAACTCGAGTTCGCCGATCCGGTGCTTGACCACGTCGCCGATGCTGACCAGGCCGGCGAGGTTGCCGTCGACAACGACCGGGACGTGTCGGATGCGTTGCTCGGTCATCAGCCGCATCAGGTTGTCGATCAGGTCGTCGGGGGTGCAGGTGTGCACCTCGGACGTCATGATCGCGCTGACCCGGACGTCGCCGGCGTTCGGCGTACCGTGCAGGAGCCGGACGATGTCCCGCTCGGACACGATGCCCGCGACGGACGTGCCGTCCGGGCTGACCACCACGGCACCGATGTTGTGTTCGGCCAGTAGCGCGAGGAGCTCGGTGACGGTGGCCTCCGGGGAGATGGTGACGACCTCGGTGCCCTTGCCGCGCAGTACGTCGTTGATCTTCACGGAACCTCCTGGAGATCGAGGACCAATACCCAAAGGTAACGAAAACCTGGCCGCTGCGGCAGGGCTGCGGATGTCACAACCGGTGACAACGAAGGACAACCGCACCTCGTTGCCGACGGCACCGGCCGGTCACCGTGATCCGCTGACATCTACCCTCCCCCGCAGGTCAGATGCTCACCGGCGTTTAGGTACTTGAACGCTCAAAAGGACCTTTGTCCCTGGCCAGCCGCACTCCCTGCTACGTAGCGTTACGGCAATCGGTGCGCACGAACGGTGCGTACCGCCAGCGGGGAGAGGCATTCCATTGACCAAGTACGTCACGACGGCACGGCGCGCGGCCCTGGGGACCGTGGTCGCGGCGGCCGTCGCCCTGACGGCCGGCGGCATCGCGTACGCCGACAACATCAACGACTCGATCGAGGGCAGCTCGACGGTGACCCTGGTGGCCGGCGACCCGGCCTCCACCGGCACCGCCAAGGTCAAGGTCGTCGCGAACAACGGCGACGGCGAGACCGGCTGCAACATCGATGCCGGTGAGAAGCTCGTCATCACCTTCGACACCCCAGCCGGCGTCACCGCCACGCCGGCCTCGATCACGTTCACCGACTGTGTGGAGGTGCCGGTCAGCTTCAGCGCTGCCACCGGCGCGGCCGAGGGCACCGTGACGGCGACCATCACCACGAACACGGCCGGGCCGGGGACGTTCAAGAACAACGTCCAGATCCCGGTGCGGATCACGAACCCGGTCGTCACGGCGCCTGATGCCGATCAGGACGGCGTACCGGACGCGTCCGACAACTGCCAGGCGGTCGCCAACGCGGACCAGGCCAACGCCGACGGCGACGCGCTCGGCGACGCCTGCGACAGCAACTCGTACGCGCCGGTGGTTTCCGGTGCTCCTGAGGACAAGAACGGCTCCGAGGGCTCCGCGCTGAGCACCTCCGGCGCGTTCACCGACGCCGACGGCAACTCGACCCTGACGATCAGCAAGGTCAGCGGCGCGGGCACCGTTACCGACAACGGCGACGGCACCTGGTCGTGGTCGCACACCGCCACCGACGACGCCTCGGGCAGTGTGGTCGTCCAGGCCACCGACGGCGAGCACGCCGCCGCGACCGCGTCGTTCTCCTGGACCGCCGCGAACGTCGCGCCGACGGTCGGCCCGGTCGTCGCGACCCGGACCAACGCCTGCGCCGTGTCCGTCAACGGGTCCTTCACCGACCCGGGTACCGACGACACCCACAGCGCGGCGATCGCCTGGGGTGACGGCAGTACGACGACCGTCGACCCGGCGTCGGCCGCGGTTACCGGCTCGCACACCTACACCGCCGACGGCACCTACACCGTCGTCCTCACGGTCACCGACGACGACGGTGGCGAGGACGCGGGTAGCGCGTCCTTCACAACGCAGCACACCGCGAGTGCGCTGCTGCAGCCGATCAACGCCGGCGGCAGGCAGAGCGTGTTCAAGCTCGGCAGCACCATCCCGGTCAAGATCACGGTCACCGGGTGCGACGGCGCGGCGGTCACGACACTGACGCCGACCGTCTCGCTGGCCAAGGTCGACAGCACGGCGGACGCCCAGGTCAACGAGACCACGGTCGACGTCGCCGCGACCAACGGGCAGCAGATGCGCTGGTCGGACACGCAGTACATCTACAACCTGTCCACCAAGCTCAGCCAGCAGACCGGCGGCGCACTGACCGCCGGCTCCTACAAGGTCACCGTCTCCGACAGCAGCTTCACGGCTCCGGTGTCGGCGCAGGTGGACCTGAAGAAGTAAGGCCTCCGGGGGGTAGACCGAATCGCGAGGGCGGTAAGGAGGGAGACCGCCCTCGCGATCGGTCCACTGGCACCGGAGGTTGCTGCGTGCGGCGCCGCGTTGCCAGCACGGCTCGATGCGGGCCGGCGCTGTTCGGGCCGGCTACGGCTCTTCGCGGAGCAGCCGGCTACGGCTCTTCGCGGAGCAGGTCGAGGGCCGACTGCCGGTCCTTGACGCGGAGCTTGCGCAGCACCGAGGAGATGTGCACCCGAACGGTCGTCGGCGACAGGAACAGTCGCTTGGCGACCTCGTCGGTGGTCAGGCCCTCGGCGAGCAAGGCCATCACCTCCCATTCGCGGGAACTGAGCAGGCTTGCCGGTTTCGAGCGCCGCCCCAGCCGCCGCTTCCCCGGATCCCGGAACTCGTCGAGGATGCGGGCCACCAGCGCTCTTGGGATCGCGGCCTCGCCGGACAGTACGCCGCGCAACGCCGCCGGTAATCGCTCGGGATCGGTGTCCTTGAGCAGGTAGCCGGAAGCACCGGCCCGCAGCGAGTCGAACAGATCGTTGTCGTCGCGCGACACGGTCAGCATCACGATCGCGGTTGCCGGCAGCAGCCGGGAGATCTCCGCAGCGGCCCGAATGCCACTGCCGGGCATGTGGATGTCGAGCAGTACGACGTCAGGCTCGTACTCCTGAGCAAGCCGCACCGCCTCCGGCCCGGTCCCCGCCTCAGCACAAACCTCGAACCCGCCGGCCTCGAGCGCGTGCCGAATGTGCGCCCGGAGTTGCGGATGATCGTCGGCCATCACCACCCGGCGCGGTTCGGCAGTCATCGACGGACCACCACGCCTGCAGCGCTGCGGTACCAGCACCGCTTCGGTTCGTTCACCATGTGATCGTCACCCTTGTCCCCCAGCCCGGCCGCGACTCGATCGCGAAGGTTCCCGGCAGCGCCTCGGCGCGTTCGCGCATGCTGACCAGCCCGAACCCCGCATACCGGGTCGCCGGGTCGAACCCCGGTCCGCCGTCCTGGACGACAAGACGACTTCCGTCGGCGTCACGCCCCAGTTCGACCCGGACACGGTCCACCTTGCCATGACGGACCGCGTTCAGGACGGCCTCGCGGGCGATTCGCACCAACGCGTGCCGCTGGGCCCGGTCGACCACGATCGCCTCGTCCAGCTGCAGGTCGAGCACCACGCCGTACCGCTGGGAGAGCTGCTCGACGGCCCGGTGCAGCACCAGCCCGAGCGGTTCGTCGTCCGGCCGGCCGAGTGCCTCGACCATCTGCCGTGTCTCGTCGAGCGCGCGATCTCCGGCGGCGAGGATGCGTTCGACCCGGGGCGGGTCGGCCTCCCGGAAGCCGGTGACCTCGGACCGGATGTACCCGAGTTCCTGGAGTACGCCGTCGTGCATCTCGCGCGCCAGCCGCCGCCGGTCCTCCGCCACGGCGGCCTGCGCCTGCAAGGCCCAGTGGCGACTGATCTCACGGCCCGCGGCGACGAGCAGCAACAGGTACGACGCGGTCCGCAACAGACTGCCGGAGTACAGCGAATCTGCGCGCTCCGGCGGGAACACCAGGTAACTCAGCCGCGCGAGCGCCCCGACCGCGCACGCCGGCCCAAGCCAGCGCAGCAGCTCGTCGTCCCGGCTGCGTGCCTGCAGGGTGAACGCCACCGCTGCCACCGCGAAACAGGTCAGAGTGAGCAGTTGCGGAACCAGCCGGGTCTCAGTGTCGGGATCCGGCGGCAGCGAATCCCTGCGCCAGTAGACGATCGCGGCAACCACCAGCATCGCCACGACGGCCGGAGCCAGCGCCCAATGCCGCCATCCACGCCTCCGCGCCAGACGATCCGGACTGAGCGCCGACGCGGCGATCAGCACGGTGCCGACGATCCGCAGCGCGGGCGGCAACCAGTTCCCGAACGCGCCGGTCTCGCTTGCCACGAGCGTGACAGTCAGCAGCGCGTTCGCCGTACCGAGAACGACCAGGCCCTGTAACAGCAGCAGGTCCTGACGTTTGTACGTCCGCCGGAAACGCCCGTACACCAGAAACGCGAGCAACAGCGCGATGCACGCGTTGACCGTCTCGAGCGCCAGATGAATCTCGGCGCTCCGCCCGCCGAACTCACGCTCCCACCGCCCCACGCCCACCGAGGCCGCTGCAACGAGCACCAGGAGCCCCAGCGCGACGCTCCCCCGTACGCCCCATACCCGGCCTCTCACAACCACCGACCGTACCGCCGAACCCACACCCCCCGGAAACACCCACCACTTCGGGTCACCCCCCGATCACCCAACCCACCCCATCCCACCGCACCCCCATCCCACCGCACCACCGCCCCCGCCGCCCCCGCCGCCCCCGCCGCCCTCCGCCCCACTGTCCGCCCCACTGTCCGCCCCACTGTCCGCCCGGCTGTCCGCCCGGCTGTCCGCCCGGCTGTCCGCCCCACTCTCCGGCTACGACACTCTCCGCATCGCCCGCTCCACGGTCTGCCCCCGACAAGCCACATCCCACGTCTGCGCGAACCCTCCACTTCGGGGGGGCAACCCCTCAACTGGAGGGTTGCCCATCCAAAATTCGAGTGGGCAACCCTCCAGTTGAGTGGGTAACCCTCGGGCGGTGGAGCGTGGGATGTGACGCGTGAGGTTGGCGAACCCGGCGCAGAGGTTGGTGCACTCGGCGCAGAGGTTGGTGCACTCGGCCAAGAGGTTGGTGCACCCGGCGCAGAGGTTGGTGCACTCGGCCAAGAGGTTGGGGCACCCGGCGCAGAGGTTGGCGAACCCGGCACGCGGTGACTGTTCGACGTGGCGGTGGGGCGGCGTGGCGGTGGGGCAGCGTGGCGGTGGGGCAGCGTGGCGGTGGGGCAGCGTGGCGGTGGGGCAGCGTGGCGGTGGGGCAGCGTGGCGGTGGGGCAGCGTGGTGCGGCGTGCTGGTCTGCGGCGTGGTGGCGTGGTGTGGTGGCGTGGTGTGGTCGGTGGGGGGTCCGGGTTTCCACCGTACGGTGGGTTCACCCACCGTGTTGTGGGTTCCGCACCCCTCACACGGGTCAGGAACCCACAACACGATGGGTAAACCCACCGTGCGGGAACACGCGCGGTCGTCCAGCGCGGGCGCCGACTCGGTCACCCAGACCCACCCAGGGATCGGTCACAAGCGCCCGGACATCCCGTCGCGTAGCAGTCCGGCGACCGAACCCGCCCAGCTCAGGGGCTGGCCCGGTCGTCTGACTGATGGAGGTCAGTCGGCCGAGCAGGTTGCCCCTTCGGCTGGAGGGTTGCCCATCCGAATTTCGAGTAGGCAACCCTCCAGTTGAGTGGGCAACCCGACGCGCCGGCGCCGGGGTGGGTGTGAGCGCGAGCCGTGCTGGCGCGCGGGGCGCGGCAGAGGCACGGCGCGCGGGACGTGGGGCACCGAGGTACGGCGGCACGAGACGCGGCAGGACGTGGGGCACCGAGGTACGGCGGCACGAGACGCGGCGAAAGGCACGGCGGCGCGGCGGGGTGGGACGCGGCGAAAGGCACGGCGGCGCGGCGGGGTGGGACGCGGGGTATGGGGCGCGGGGTGTGGGTGTGGGGTGCGTAGGATCGGCGGGTTGGTTCTGGCGGGCGGGGAGGCTTGGGTGGGGTTTCGGCAGGACCTGGCTGTTTTGCGGCATCGGGACGTGCGGATCTTCGTGTCGGCGCGGTTCGTCTCGATTCTCGGGTCGGCGATCGCGCCGGTGGCGCTGGTGTTCGCGGTGCTCGACGTGTCGCACTCGCCGACCGCGGTCGGCACGGTACTGGCGGCGCGGAGTATCCCGAACGTCGTGTTCTTGCTGATCGGCGGTGTGATCGCCGACCGGTTGCCGCGGCACCTGGTCCTGGTCACCGCCAACACGGTCAGCGGACTCACGCAAGGATTGGCCGCCGCCCTGGTTCTCAGCGGGCACGCAGCGATCTGGCAACTGGCGGCGATCGAGGCCGTCAACGGCGTGGCGGCGGCGTTCGTGATGCCGGCGATGACCGGGATCCTGCCGTCGATCGTCGACCGGGGCGAACTGCCGCAGGCCAACGCGCTCGCGGGGTTCGCGCGCTCGTCGGCGATGATCGGCGGCGGCGCCGTCGCGGGCCTCATCGTCGGTTTCACCGGACCGGGCGTGGGGCTCGCGGTCGACGGCGTGACGTTCCTGGCCGGCGCGTTCCTGCTGTCCCGGTTGACGATCCCGCGCATCGAGCGGCAGCCGAGTTCGGTTCTCACCGATCTGCGCGAGGGCTGGCACGAGTTCGTGTCCCGGCAGTGGGTGTGGGTGATCGTGCTCGCGTTCGGTCTGCTCAACCTGATCTTCACCGCGTGCTACCAGGTGCTCGGCCCGGTGATCGCGGACGGTACCTTCGGGCGCGCCGGCTGGGGTGTGGTCAGCGCCTGCTTCGGCGCCGGACTCGTTGCCGGCGGCATCGTCATGCTGCGGCTCAAGCCGCGTTATCCGGTCCGCGCCGGCATGTTCGGCATGCTGCTCGCGGTTCCGATCATGCTGTGTCTGGCGCTGTTCCCGCAGCTGTGGGTGATGATGATCGCTGCGTTTGTCCTCGGCATCGGGTTCGACGTGTTCGGGATCGGCTGGGAGACCGCGCTCGGCCAGCATGTACCCATCGACAAGCTGTCGCGCGTCGCGTCGTACGACATGCTGGGCTCGTTCGTGACCGGTCCGATCGGGCAGCTCACGGTCGGGTACGTCGCCCTCGCGGTCAGCGCCCGCGCCGTCGAGCTGTACGGCGCTGTGCTCTTCGCGGTGATCGTCCTCGCAACGCTGGTCGTCCCGTCGATCTGGAACCTGCGTAGGCTGGAGGCGTGAGCTCGATCGTCCCAGGACCCCAGAAGAAGCTCGAAGAAGAGATCACCGCGGCCCGGGCCGGCGCCAAGCCGCTGGATGCCCGTGATCTCAACCCGTCCGCGCCGCGCCACGAGGCGCTGACCGGTCTCGACGACTGGCCCGAGTCGCTGCGCTCGGCGGTCGAGACGGAGTACACCCGCGTCGCGGCGCTCGACTCGAACCGCCGCAAGACCGCCGACCTCGCCGTACCCGGGCTGGTCACCGCGCTCGACACGCTGCTCGAAGGGGTCGCCGACCGCATCCAGGCCGGCAAGCCACGGCTGTTCGGCAGGGCGTCGGCCGGCGAGGCATCGCCCGAGGCCGCGGGCATCCTCGGCATCCCGTCCGACGAGCTCGAGGCCGTATCCGGCCGCGGCGAGCACCGTACGGCGCTGCGCACGATCAAGCAGCTCCGCTCGCAGCTGAAGGAACTCGCGGACACTCCCGACCACGCGCGGCTGACCCGCCTGACCACGTTCGTGATCCGCCTGGCCGTCGTCGTCGACGCCGACCCGCAGACGGCCACCGCCCTCGCGCCGATCGCGCTCGTCCGCTTCGCCGAGTCCGCCGTCGACCCGCAGCGCAGCGCCACCTTCGCGGAGAAGCTGGACTCCTGGATCCACGCCCGCGCAACCCTCGGCTCCGACTGAATGCGCAGCGCCCCTCCCACCAGCTGGGCGGGAGGGGCGCTGCGTCCGTCGTCGGGGTCAGCCCTTGATGGCGCCGCCGAGGGCGAACGCGCCGCCGAGCTTGCGGCTGAGCAGCAGGTACAGCAGCAGGACGGGCGTGGTGTAGATCAGCGAGTACGCCGCCAACTGTCCGTAGTTCGGTTCGCCGTACTGGCCGAAGAACGTGAAGATGCTGACCGACGCCGGCAGCCGCTCCGGAGAGAGCAGCAGCATGAACGGGACGAAGAAGTTCCCCCACATGCCGATGAACGTGAAGATCAGCACGACCGAGATGCCCGGCCACATCAGCGGCAGCACGATCGCCCAGAGTGCACGCATGTTGCCCGCGCCGTCGACCCAGGCCGCTTCCTCGAGCGAGATCGGTACGCCGTCCATGAACGTCTTGGTCAGCCAGATCGCGAACGGCAGCGAACTGGTGGCCATGAACATGATCGTGCCGCCGATCGTGTCGACCAGGTTCAGCTGCACGAACAGGCCGTACACCGGCACCATCACCGCGGTGATCGGCAATCCGGTGGCGAACAGCACCGTCAGCAGGAACGGCCGGTTGAACCGCGTCTTGAACCGTGACAGCGGGTACGCCGCGAGCACCGCGCATACCATCGTCAGCAACGCGGCACCGCCGCAGAGCACGACACCGTTGAGCACCGGCCGGTACGTCGTGTCGGTGTTCAGGACCGCCTTGAAGTTCTCCAGCGACGGGTGCGTCGGGAACTCGACCCGCAGCCCCGCGGTCCGGTTGATCGACGCGAACAGCACCCACAACAGCGGAAGCACGAACAGTACGCCGATCGCCAGCAGCACCAGGTTCGACGCCAGCTTGCTGATGCGGTCGCGCGCGATCATGGGGCCTCCCGGTCTGGACTGAGGAGCGCAGGGAGCGCAGCGACCGGAGCGACGAGGGAAGACCGGGAGTCGAAGCCCCATGACCTCCGGCGACGGAGTCGCGGAATCTGCACTGTCATGCCGCCTCCGAATTCAAGCCACGCAGGTAGATCAGCGAGAAGACCGCGCCGATCGCCAGCATCACCAGGGCGATCGCAGTGCCGTAGCCGATCTGGGAGAAGCTGAACGCCTGCTCGTACATGTACAGCGGCAGCGTCTGGCTCTTGGTGCCGGGGCCGCCGCGGGTCATCGCGTAGATGAGGCCGAACACGCTCAGCGTCTGCAGCGTGATCAGCATCAGGTTGGTCATGATCGCGCGGGTGATCATCGGCAGCGTCACGAACAGCAGCCGGCGCCAGCCGCCCGCGCCGTCCATCTCGGCCGATTCCTCGATCTCCTTGGGAATCTCGCTCAGCGCGGCCGAGTACACCAGCATCGAGAACGCCGTACCGCGCCAGATGTTGGCCAGCGACACCGCGATGATCGGTGCCGCGTACAACCAGTCCTGACCGGGCAGGCCGACCGCGTGCAGCATCACGTTCAGCGTGCCCTCGTCGTTGAAGAACGCGCTCAGCAGGTACGCCGCGACCACTTCGGGCAGCACCCACGCGCCGATCACCGCGGTACCGACGAAGTTGCGCACCAGCTTGGTGGACTTGCGCATCAGCAGCGCGAGCCCGAGGCCGAGGGTGTTCTGCCCGATGATCGCGGAGATCAGCGTGAACACCAGGGTCAGCCAGATCGCGTTCGTGAACGCGCCGCTGCCGAAGGCCTTGCGGAAGTTGTCCAGGCCGACGAACTTGACGTTCGCGGCGCCGGTGCCGGTGAGCGCCATGTTCGTGAACGCGGCGTACACGCAGTAGATGATCGGGCCGGCCAGGAAGACCAGCATCAGTCCGATGGCCGGGGAGAGCGGCAGCATCCGGAGGAAGTTCGCGGCCCGCGGTTTCCCGCTCCCTCGCGACGTCTTGCCGGAGGGAGCGGGAGTCGAGGCCGTCGGAGCGACAGTTGTCGTCACAGGCAGGGTTCCTTGATCGGTTCGGCTACTGGCCCGAAGTCGTCTTGTCCTTGCCGACGATCCCTTCGACCGCTTCGTCGTAGTTCTTCGCGGCCTCGTCCGGCGACGACTGGCCGGTCATCACGGCTTCCATCGCGGTGATGATCTCGTTGGAGACCTTCGGGTACTCCGCGAACGCCGGACGGTAGACCGTCACCGACACCAGGTCGGTGAAGAACTGCGTGCTCTTCGCGGAGGTCTTGTAGGTCTCATCGGCAGCGACGTCCTTGCGGACCGCGATCTGCGCACCCTCGGTGGCGTACTCGGTCGCGTTCTCCTTGGTCTGCAGGGTCTTGATCAGGTTCCAGGCCGCGTCCGGGTTCTTGGACTTGGCCGGGATCGCCCAGGTCCAGCCGCCGGACAGGCTGACCTTGCCCTTGCCGCCGCCGTCCTGGGTCGGCATCGCGGTCTGGCCGAGCACGGTGGTCCACTGCGGCCACGGCTTCGCGCCGGTCTGCTGCCAGTTGTTCGGCAGCCAGGAGCCGTCGAGGTCGATCGCCAGCTTGTTCCCGGGCAGCAGTTCGGTGCCGACCTTGCTGCCCATGTTCGGGTCGAGCGCCTGCTTCGGCGACGGCGCCAGGCCCTCGGAGTAGATCGTCTTGATGAAGTTCAGCGAGTCCTTGAAGCCCTGGCTGCCGACGACCCACTTCTGCTGCTCGTTGTTGTACAGGCTGTCCTTGGTGCCGTAGAGCAGCATCTCGAAGCCCTGCATCGCGGACGCTTCACCCATCGGCTTGCCGGAGTACACGTTCAGCGGGATGACACCGGGCAGCTTCTGCTTGATCGTCCGGGCCGTGCTGAGCACGTCGTCCCAGGTCTTCGGCTGCCAGTCCTCCGGCAGACCGGCCTGCTTGAACAGCGTCTTGTTGTACCAGAGCGCCCGCGTGTCGGTGCCGTCCGGGATGCCGTACGTCTTGCCGTCACCGGCCTTCGCGGCGCCCTTGGCCGTCTCCTCGAACTGGTTCCACTGGTCCCAGTCCTTGATGTAGTCGTCGAGCGGCCGCAGGTAACCCGCGGTGATGTCGGAGTTGATCAGGAAGGTGTCCTCGTAGACCACGTCCGGCGCGGTGTTGGGCGACCGCATCATCAGCTGCAGCTTGGTGTAGTAGTCGTTCTCCGAGGCCACGATCGGCAGGATCTCGACCTTCGAGCCGGGGTTCGCGGCTTCGTACTCGGACTTGACGCCGGTGAGGAAGTTCTTCATCACCGTGCCCGGACCCCACTGCTGGTAGGCGATCTTGATGTTCGCCGGACCGGCGCTCTGCGAGCCGCCGGCCTCCGGTTCCTTGGTCGTCGACCCCTGGCTGCAGGCCGTGACCGCCAGCAGCAGCGCACTCGCGGCGGCCGCCACTGTGAAACGTTTCCTAGACATCATTCAGGTCCACCTTCGGGCAATCGTTGTCATGCCAGTACCACGACTCAAACCTGCGGGCTTTCCCGCGACCGTAGGAGCCTCGGACGGCGGAAGTCAATGCTTGACAGACAACGTTGTCGCGGCGGACGCGCGGCAACGCGGTGACTCGGACGTAACGATCCGGTCACCGCGTTGTCATACGACTACTTTGTCACGCGGCCATCACCGGCGCCTCCTGACGAACGCTCTCGGTACGGCCTCGGCCACGCAGAGCTCCGATTCCGCAGATCACAACTCCGAGCAGTAGCCAGCCTCCGAGTACCGCGAGCGGGCGGCCGATACCTGCGCCGTCGAAGTAGCTCACCGAGCGCAACGCCGTACCCGCCGCGCCGGGCGGCAGCAGCTGACCGAGCGCTCCCCAGCCGCTCGGCAGCATCTCGGGCGCACTCGTCATCCCGGACAGCGGGTTGCCGAGCAGCATCATCACGGCGCCGCCGAGCGCGATCCCCGCCGTACCCATCAGCCACTCCAGACCGAGCACCGTCAAGCTGATCGCCGCGATCGACAGCGCGATCACACCCGCGTTACCGAGGTAGCTGCCCTCGAACGAGCCGAGCCAGTACTGCAGTACGGCGGCCAGCGCGAGACCGCCGGCGACCGCGAACCCGAGCGCGCCGACGACCCGCTTGGCGCCGGGGCGCACCAACTGGGTCAGCACGCCCGCAGCCAGTAGCCCACCGAGCACGAGTGGCAGCGCACCCGCGGCCAGGCCGGCACCGCGCGGGTCGTCCTCCGGCAGCGGTACGACATCGGTTACCTTGGCCGGGCTCTGCGGCGAGATGTGGCCGGCGAGCTGGTTCAGGATCTGTGCGACTGCTGGGCCGGCCGCGGAGGCGGTCAGCACCTCCGGCTGTGCCTGATTCAGGACGATCGCGCCGTACGCGTCCCGGTCCTTGATCCGCTGCACTGCTGCCTCCCGATCCGGTACGGCGGTGAGCTCGAAGCCACCCGGCATCGCCTGCTCGAGACCTGCCTCGACCTGCTGGACGGCGGCGGGCGGACCGGCGACCACGAGCGGCAGGTCCCGTGGTCCGGAACGGGCGGCGGGCCAGGCGAACGCGATCAGCAACACCGTGAGGATCGCGGTCAGCAGGGTGACGACGGCGATCAGGGGCGGCCGGCGACGGTCGGCCGCGTGCGCCTGAGTGCTCATGGCGGTACTCCCTCTGTTATAAAACCGAATGCTCGTTCTTTATGGTCCGAGCTTGGCCTCGGCAGACCCGGTTGTCAAGAACGAATATTCGTTTTATGTTTCTGACATGCCGAAGGTCACCGAGGAACACCGCCTGGCCCGCCGCGCGCAGATCGTCGCCGCGGCCCGCAGTTGCGTGATCGAGCAGGGCTTCCACAAGACGACGATGGCGGACGTGATCCGCACCTCCGGGCTGTCCGCGGGCGCCGTTTACGGCTACTTCAAGAGCAAGGAGGAGATCGTCGGCGCGATCGCCGAGGACGCGCTGAGCACGGTCGACGAGTTCTTCAACACGCTGCTCGCCTCCTCGGAGCCGCTGTCGCCGCTAGCTGCGCTGGACGCCGCGATCCACCAGGTCGTGGCGATCGCCGAACGGCCGGGCGGCGACGTCACGCGGGTCGCGGTGCAGGCCTGGGCCGAGTCGCTGCGCAATCCGGAGGTCAAGGCCATCGCGGTCGGCAAGTACAGCCAGCTCCGCGAGCACATGGAGGCCGTCGCCCGGCGCGCGCAGGCCGACGGCACCCTCGATCCCGACACCGATCCGCGCTGGATCGCCCAGGCGATGTTCGGGCTGCTGCCGGGGTTCATCATCCAGCGGCTGCTGATTGGCGACGTCACCGCCGACAACTTCACCGCCGGTCTCCGAGCCCTCTTCGGCGCCGGCAAGAGCTAGGGATCGAGTCCCCTGAATCCGCAGGGGTAGCCGGACGTGTCGATGGTGGGGTTTCGTCCACCCCGGTCGGCGGTTCAGCACCATGGGCGCGCGCTGCGTCGCTCCCTAGCGTCTTCGGTATGAGGAAACGGACGCAGGAAACAGTCGACGGGGCCGGATACTCGGTCGTCCTGCAGGATGTACGCCGGGTCTACGGCCGTGGCGCGAACGCGGTCACCGCCCTCGACGGAATCTCGATCAAGTTCGCCCCGGGCACCTTCACCGCTGTGATGGGTCCGTCCGGTTCGGGCAAGAGCACGTTCCTGCACTGTGCCGCCGGACTCGACCGGCCGACGTCCGGCAGCGTCGTGATCGACGGCCGGCCGCTGGCCGGGCTCAAGGAACGGCAACTCACCGAGCTCCGCCGGGAACGCATCGGCTTCGTGTTCCAGTCCTTCAACCTGCTGCCCGCGCTGACGGTCTGGCAGAACGTCTGCCTGCCGCAGGAACTCGACGGCCGGCGCCCGAACAAGGCCGCGGTCCGTCAGGTGCTGGAGCGCGTCGGCCTCGGGGACCGGCACAAGCACCGGCCGGGCGAACTGTCCGGCGGCCAGCAGCAGCGGGTCGCGATCGCCCGGGCGCTCGTCGCGCGGCCGGCGGTGATCTTCGCCGACGAGCCGACCGGCGCCCTCGACACGCAGACTGCGGCCGACGTCCTCGACCTGTTGCGCGAACCGGTCCGTACCCAGGGTCAGACCGTGGTGATGGTCACCCATGACCCGGTCGCTGCGTCGTACGCGGACCAGGTCGTGTTTCTCGCCGATGGCGTGCTGGCCGGAAGCCTGGCCGCGCCGACCGCCGAGGCCGTTGCCGACCGGATGACGCACCTGGGTGCGCGTTCCAAGCTGCAGGCGGTGGCGGGATGATGCGGCTGGCCGTCCGAACCTTGCGTTTCCGCAAAGGTGGATTCATCGCAACGTTCGTCGCGGTCGTCTTCGGTACGGCGATCGTGATGGCCTGCGGTGGCTTGATGGAAACCGGGATCCGGTCCAACGTCGCGCCCGAACGCCTGGCCGGCACCGCACTCGTTGTCACGGGCAAGCAGTCGCACCATCGGCCCGGGGTCGAGGATCCCACTCCGCTCAGCGAGCGGGTCGGGGTGCCGGTCTCGCTGCTGCCGAAGATCCGTTCAGTGGCGGGCGTCTCGTCCGCCGTCGGCGACTACACCTTTCCGGCCGTGTCCAGCGGCAGCGGTCCGGCGTCCACGGTCGTTTCCGAAGGTCACAACTGGGCCGGGGCGGCGCTTGCTCCGTACCCCTTGAGTCATGGGCGCGCGCCGCGGCCCGGCGAGGTGGTTGTTGCCTCGGGCAAAGTCGGCGATCGGCTGACACTGCTCATCGGAGGCGAACCGAAAACGTTTTCCGTTAGCGGTATCGCTGCCGGCGCCGCGGGTCACGCCTTCTTCGCGGATGCTGACGCGGCGCGCTTCGTCACCAACCCGGATCGCTTCGCCGACGTCGGCGTCCAGGTCGCCCCCAATACCGACCTCTCCGCTGTGAAGGAGCGGCTCGAGGCAGTCGACCCCGGTCTGACCGTCCGCGCCGGTATCGACCGCGGTCTCGCGGAGCATCCCGACGCGGAATCCCGCCGTACCGCGTTGATCGCGATCGCCGGCTCGTTCGGCGGCATCGCCACGATGACAATGATGTTCGTGGTCGCGTCGACGTTGGCGTTGTCGGCGCAGCACCGGGAACGTGAGTTCGCGTTGCTCCGCGGAATCGGTACGACGCCCGGTCAGGTACGGCGGATGATCCTCGGCGAGGCCTTGCTGGTGTCGCTGCCAGCTGTGGTCGTCGGCGCTGTTCCGGGGGTCTTTCTCGGTCGGTTCTTGTTCGACAAGCTGAGTTCGCACGGTGTCGCGTCGCCGGTGATCGAGTTCGCCCAGGGATGGATCCCGTTCGCTGCCGGCGCGGGAGCGGCCGTCCTCGCGGCGGTCGGCGCGGGACTGATCGCCGCTCGGAAGTCGGCGCGGATCAGGCCGGTCGAGGCTTTGGCCGAAGCATCGCTGCAGCGGCGGTGGTTCAGCTGGATCCGCTTGCTGTTCGGGTTGCTGTTCCTGGGCGGTGGGCTGGCGCTGTTGATCGTAACGATGACGGTGATGTCCGGACCGCTCGCAGGCTCGACGGCGGGCCCGTCGATCCTGTGCTGGGCGATCGGGGTGGCGTTGCTCGGCCCGTTCTGGACGAAGCTGGTCCTCGGGTTCTGGCGGTGGCCGGTCCAGGCGCTAACCCGGGTGAACGGCCGGCTGGCGATCCGCAACCTCTCCGCCCGTTCGGTCGCGCTGTCGTCGGCGGTGATCCCCGTGATGCTTGCCGTCGGCATCTCGACGGCCAACCTGTACATGCAGACCACGCAGGTACATGCGTCCGCCGAGGCGTTCACCCGCGACCTGCGCGCGGACGCCGTACTGGTGTCTGACGCCGGCCTCGCGCCGAAGCTGCTGTCGGACGTGCGCGACGTACCTGGTGTGGCGAGCGCGTCGGCGTACGTCCGCAGCATGGGCGCCGTCGACGATCCACGTAAGGCTCCCTTCGACGAGGACGGCGCGCCGTTGGTGGGCGTCGACGCGCAGGGTTCCGATGGCCCCGCACCGGTTCGGCTGACCGGCGGTTCGCTCGCCGGGCTGACCGGGTCGACCGCCGCGGTCCCGGAGTACATGGCCGCGAAGACTGGTCGCGGGATCGGGTCCGAGATCACGGTCACATTGGGCGACGGTACGCCCGTCAAGCTGCGGGTCGTTGCGACGTTCGCGGCCGAACGCGGGTACGAGTCGATCATCCTGCCCGCATCGCTGCTCGCCGCGCACACCACAGACGGTTTGACGAAGCAGTTGCTCGTGCGCGCCGAGCCCGGTGCTGACGTACGACCGGCACTCGCTGAGCTGGCCGCTGCACACCCGGGTGTGCAGGTCGCTGACCGGAGTGCTTTGGTTGCCTCGAACATCGAGGACCTGCAGACGCAGGCGTGGGTCAACTACTTGCTCGTCGGCATGCTGATCGCGTACACCGCGGTGTCGGTCGTGAACACCCTCGTCTCCACCACACTCCGCCGCCGCCGCGAGTTCGCCCTCCAACGACTGACCGGCTCCACCCGATTCCAGGTCCTCCGCATGCTCACCACCGAAAGCACCTTGATAGCCCTTACCGGCATCACCCTCGGCACCGCGGTCGCCCTGGCCTGCCTCCTCCCCTTCTCCACCAAGGTCGCCAACAGCCCCGTCCCCACCGGCCCACTCTGGATCTACCTGACCATCGCCGCCGCAGCCGCCCTCCTGACCTTCACCGCGACCCTCATCCCGGCCACCACCACCCTCCGCCACTCCCCCACCCAACCCACCCACACCGACTGACCCAATCCATCTCCCACCGACGCCCTGCACTCCCGCCCGTTCCCCAACGGCCCGCCCGTTCCCCAAAGGCGCGCCCCGTTCCCCAGGTAGCCGGGCCTTCGGCATTCACCTCACCCTCCACCCCACGCCACCCGTCGGGCGCATGAACACCAACTGGTCCCAGAGCACAGGAAATAACCTGTCCCCACCCCCGAGATCCCGTCCCCACCCCCGAGATCCCGTCCCCACCCCCGAGATCCCGTCCCCACCCCCGAGATCCCGTCCCC
>NZ_JBEZFT010000037.1:0-66194 GCF_040649595.1 Kribbella sp. NPDC048915
CCACCGACCGCAACAACTACAAGATCACCCACACCATCCACATCCACGACGGTTGACAACCACACCCCAGCCCTAACTGAGCGGCATTGGGGTTGACCCACCGTGAGGGGCCTACGGGATCCACCGCGGCCGCGGTCCCCAGGAGACTCCAGGCAGCACGCGGCACCACTCGCCCCACGCCGAGGCACCGCCCGCATGCCTACACCGCCCGCATGCTCACACCGCCCGCATGTCTGCGCCGCCCGCACTGGCCGCACTGGTTGGACCGCCCGCACTCCCCGCACTGGCCGCACTCCCCAGCACTCCCCAGCACTCGCCGCACTCCCCCGCAGTGGCCGCGCTCACCGCACTCACCGCACTCCCCCGCAGTGGCCGCACTCGCCGCACTGCCTGCATCGCCTGCATCGCCTGCATCGCCTGCATCGCCTGCATCGCCTGCACTGCCTGCACTGCCTGCACTGCCTGCACTGCCTGCACTGCCTGCACTGCCTGCACTGCTGACCATCGAAAACGCTCCTAGATGATTGATGCGCGGCCCGAAGGTGTGCACGCTCGACAGTTAGTGTGGTGCGGGCGGGTGTGTTCGGTGTCTGGTTCACGCTCAGCTGTGGCCCCTGGCGCGGGAGACGTCCTGTCGACCTGACACACGCCACACACGCCACACGCCACCCAGGCCACATGCCCGAGGTTCCCCGGCTCCATCACCGCGACCACCGAATCCAGACCAGGCCGTGCATCAATCATCTAGGAGAGTTTTCCCCACGACAGTGGAGGATTCCTCCCGCCATATGCGGGAAAACCCTCCATAGATCCACGGCTCGAACAACCCCCACTCCCCGATCGCCCCCATCACCCCACGCTCATCCCCACGACCCCGTCTCGACGCCCCACCTTCACGACCCCATCTCACCGCCCCACCCGCACGACCCCTCGCGTCCACGTCCACCCCACCCCCGGCAGAACCCGACCCACAGATCAGGCAGCAGGCCCGCGTTTCCTGTCTGCAGCCCCCGCCGCCTGTCCACGCTCCCCGCTTCCTGTCCGCAGTCCCGCCTCGTGTCCGCAGCGTCCGCCTCCTGTCCGCGGTCCCCGCCTCGTGTGCACGGGCGCCGCCTGGCTTCAAGGAGGCCGCCGCGGACCGCCGTGGCCGCAAGAGGCCAGCACCGCAGTACGAATAGGGCTCCGCCCGCGGCACCCCTTAGGCTTCGGGAACTGATTCGTGCGCGGCGACGTCGGAGGGACACATGGTAGGCAAGCGGGGGCGGGTGATCGGCCGCATCGGACCGGGGATCGTCGGCGAGGTGATGCTGCCGGTCCGGGGTGCCACCGAGGCCTTCTACGCTTACCCGGCGACGGACGAGGTGATCGAGGTGGGGACCCAGGTGGTCGTGGTCGACTACGACCCGCCGCGCACCGTCTACGTCGCCCGCGCCTTCTAACTTCGTTCCCTGGAGGGGAAATGCCCTGGACGTACCTGATCATCGCCGCGGCGGCGGTGGTCGTCCTGCTGCTGCTGTTCCGGATGGTCTGGCGGGTGGCGGAGCCGAACGAGGCCCTGATCATCTCGGGTCTCGGTGCGCGTTCGAGCGCCGAGCAGCTCAACGAGACCCTCGGCTTCAAGATCGTCGTCGGCCGGGGCACCGCGGTGCTGCCCGGTTTCCAGACGGTACGGCGGTTGCCGCTGGACATCCGCGCCACGCCGCTGACTGTGACGTGTGTGTCCTCCCAGGGCATCCCGCTGCACATCAAGGGCGTCACGGCGTACAAGGTCGGTGACGACTACGGCTCGATCGCGAACGCCGCGCGCCGGTTCCTCGAGCAGAGCGACGAGCAGGTGATGGGCAGCACTCACAAACCACCCACTCACTCGATGACGCCACGCTCAGCGGGGCAGCGCGAGAGCGGGTGCAGCGAGGTTGGTGAGTGCTGCAGGTCCGCGGTAGGTAGGGTGGCCGACATGGCGGAAGAGTTTCGGGTTGAGGTGGTGCTCGGGAGTGACGAGCACGGGTTGACGTTCTGGGAGCGGATGCGCGCGCTGGATCTGGACGACGACGCGCGCAAGCGGCTCGGGAGTCAGGTGACGGTGACCCGGGACGGGAACCGGCTGCTGATGTACACCCACACCCTCGAGGACGCCCAGGAGGCCGAGCGGACCGCCAAGGAACTGGTGACCGACGACAAGCTCGAGGCGGCGTACACGATCACCCGCTGGAATCCGGCCGAGCAGGAGTGGACCGACCCGAGTGTCCCGGTCGGCCCGCACGACGCCGAGGACGACGCCGAGAAGAACGCGAACATGGAAGTCCCCGACCCGCGCTACGTCGTGATGCAGGCCTACAAACCAGAATTCCTCCGCGATCTCGGGCTGTAGAACCTCTGCGCGACACGTCAAGACCTCAGCGCGGTACGTACCCCGACGTACGGACGAATTCGTCAGCCAACTCTCGATGCCGCCGGGCCGTGTCGACCTGGCCGAGTGTCTCGTAACACTCGGCCACCAAGGTGTTCGCATGGACCTCCCCGGTCCGGTACTCGACGGCATGCTGTTCGACCAGCGCCGCGAGTGCGAGCTCGAGCGCACGTTCCGCATCGCCCTCCCGGAACGTGCACTCGGCGATCCGGCAACGCGTCTCCGCGAGCAGCGTCCCGTAGCCTGCCCGGTTGGCCAGCGCCTCCGCGTGCGTGTCCCGGAAGTTGCCGAGGTGCAGTTTATTCATCGACTGGTTGAGCAGCGCCGTGGGCAGGCGGGCCGTCTCGCCGAGAGACCTCATCAGGGCGATGCCGGAGGCCAGCAGCTCCGACGATCGGCGCAGCCGGCCCACGTCGTTGTACGCGAGGCCGAGGTTGCACAGCAGCGCCGCCGCACCGAGCGCGAACCCGCCCTCGCGGTACAGCTCGATCGCCGTGCCGGTGTGTTCCATCGCCCGCGCCGCGTCCGCCGTCGTCCGCGCAAGGACCCCGAGCGCGTGGTGCATCGCGCCGCGACCGAGCAGGTCCGGTGCCGCGGCCTGGCCGAGGTCGACGAGGTTTCGCCAGATGTTGTTCAGGCTGTGCTGATACAGGTACGGCCGGACGGCGTCGGCGAGCAGCCAGACGACCTCGCGCGGTCCGGACTCGAGGGCGGTGGTGGCGACGGCCTCGATGTTCGCGAGCTCGAGCTCGATCCAGGCGGCGGGATCGCGCGGGGCGACACCGCCGTACGTAGTGATCGGCAGCCGGACCGCGTTCGGGAACAGGGCCGTGACGACGGCGTCCGCGGTACCGAGGTACCACGAGCAGAGCGCGGTCCACGCCGCGGCGTCGGGCGGCGCGAGCTGGGCGGCGTACTGCTTCACGAGGTCATGCATCACGTATCGCGCGTCCCCGACCGGTTGAAGGAGGCCCGCGGTCACGAGGCGACTCAGCACGTCGGCGTAGCCGGCACCGATCAAAGCCTCAGCCGCGCCGTCACCGAACTCGGCACCGGGAAACTGCGACAACAGGCGAAACCCTCGCTGCGTCGCGTCGTCGAGCAGATCGAAGGACATCCGGAACGCCGTGCCGACGGCGGTGTCATCGTCGATGGCGAGCGTCGGCAACGCACCGGCCTGCCGCATCCGGTCGACGTACGCCGGCACGGTCTCGCGCGCCGCGTTGGCGCCCGCGATGCGCAGCGCCAGCGGCAAACCGGCGCACATCGTGACCAGCTCGGACAGCGCCGCGGTGTTGGCGGCGTCCACCAGCGTAGCGACCAACGTCGCGCCGTCGTCGGGCGTCAGGACCGGCACTCGAAGTCCGATCGCGCCGTCGAGGGCGACCAGTCCGTCCAGCGAGTTGCGGCTCGTCACCACCACGGCGCTACCCGAGGTACCCGGCAGCAGAGGGCGGACCTGGTCGGCCGAGCGCGCATCGTCGAGGACGAGAAGCACGCGACGGTCGGCGAGCCGAGCGCGGAACAGCCCCGCGCGCGCGTCCCGGTCGTCCGGGACAACGGACGGGTCGATCCCCGAGGCCCGGAGCAACTCGACCAGGACATCGTCGCCGCGCCGCGGTTGGTCCGACGCGCCGCGAAGCCGCACGAACCATTGCCCGTCCGGGAACTGCTCGCCCAACCGATGCGCGACGCGGACCACCACCGCCGTCTTCCCGATACCCGGTGTGCCGGACAGGACGACGATGGGCACGCCGTGCGGTGCACAGACCAGCTTCGTGACTTCGTCGACGAGGTCGTCGCGACCGACGAGGTTGCGGATGTCGAGCGGCAACTGGTTCTGCCGCTGCCAGTCGCCACCTTCCGACGCGTCGTCGAGCGTCTCGGTGAGAATCGCTTGCCGGAGCGCGCGGAGATCGTCAGTGGGATCCAGACCGAACTCGTCGGCGAGTCGGTGCGCGATCGCGTCGTACGCCGACAGCGCCTCCGACTGCCGCCCGCAGCGGTACAGCGCAGTCATCAGCAGCATGGCCGACCGTTCCCGCAACGGTTCCCGGGCGCTGAGCGTCCGCAGGTCCGGCAGTACGTCGGCGTGCTCGCCGCGCGCCAGGCGAGCGTCGTAGTACTGCTCGATCGCTGTCAGCCGTTCCTCTCGCAGACCGACCGCGACGGTGGGCTCGACGCTGACCGGGTCGCCGCGCCACCGGTCGAGCGCGCGGCGCAGATGCTCGACCTGGCGCGCCGGTTCGGCCGCGGCGGCGGCCAGATCGGAGCGGAAGGCAACCAGATCGGTGGGTTCGGCAGCGACCAGGTATCCGCGTCCCCGGGTCTGCAGCACGTCCGAGCCGACGATGTGATCTCGAGCGGACCGAGGACGTGGAACTCCATCCGCCTAGTTTGGCAGTCACGGATGCCACTGCGTCGACGAACGGAAACGCGGAACTCGGCAACGGTTCGGTGACGGTGGGCGATGGTGAACCCTCCCGGCGATTAATCTCGGTGCGTCGTTGCACGTTCACGCGCCGTCCTTCTGCGACGCTGAAAAGTGCTGAGGGAGAGGGGAATCCGTGACTCGTCGACGTGGTCTCGCTGCCGGTGCCGTCGTGTGTTCGTTCGTCCTGGCAGGGTGTTCCGATGTGGCCGCGGTCGAGTCGACGCCTTCTCCTACCGCTACTGCCAGCAGCGCAAACCCTAGTACGTCGCCCAGTACGACGCCGACCGCCAAGCCCACGACGACGACGCCTAGTGCGAAGCCGAAGCCCAAGGTGAAGCAGAAGCCGCAGTACTACGCACTGCGCGTCGAGCGGCAACTGGAGAAGCTCGGCTACCCGGTGGGCGACGTCGACGGTGACATCACGGCTCGCGCGAAGCAGGCACTGTGCGCGTGGCGCGAGACCCACGGCCTGCCGGTCAGCCGCGGCGGCCTCACCCTGAACGACGCGTACTCGGTGCTCAACGCAACGAGTCGCCCGGTGCCGACCAAGGAGGACGGCATCTACGTCAACAAGACCTGCCAGGTGCTGTACCAGGTCGTCAACAAGACCTACAAACGAATCGTCTGGGTCTCGACCGGTGCCCCCGGGTACGACACCCCGAACCGCACCGGCAAGGTCTGGCGCAAGTGGGCCGGCGCGCACGAGAGCAGCCTGTACGAGGACGCGTACATGTACGACTCGATCTACTTCCTGAAGGACCGTCCCGGCATCGCGCTGCACGGCTCCCGCGTCAACTCACTGGTCAGGCCGTACCCGGCCAGCCACCGCTGCGTCCGCGTCATGCGCCCCGAAATCAACCACATCTTCAAAGAAACCCCCATCGGCACCAAGGTCCAGGTGTACGGCGACTACTGACGTCGGCGCATCGGTGATCCCTGAATCCTCGAGTACTCCACATGGCAAAACGACGGCGCCAGACGACGCCTGCCGCGCCCCAGGATGCACCTGCTCAAGGCGCCGCAGGTAACGCCCTCCCGCCGGTGCAGGAGATCCTTCAGGCGCTCAAGCCCTATCTCGAGTTGCTGGGCGTCGCCGGCGCCTTGGCCATTCCACTCGCTGCGGTCCGAGTCTTGGCAGTCGCGGGCTGGAACCGGGAGACAGCGCTGGCCCTGGTCGCCAACTCCAGTACCGGCGCACTGGCCGTGGCGTTGCTGGTGCTGGCCGTTCCGTTGGTCATCGCCTTCTGGATCACCGCTACCGTGATCGATGCTTTCGCACCGGGCGCCACCGGCAGGATCCCCAAGTTCCTCGGAATCCTCGCGCTCGTCGCGATCAACACGATGATCGCCCTGAGCTGGTTGGAGATCGTCGCCTACGCGTTTCTTCCTGCGATCGCCGGCACCGCCACGTGCCTCTGGGCGCGCAGACTCGGGCATCCGGGCTACCAGAACGCCACCCGCGATTGGCTGGGGGGAATGGCGGTGGTGTTGGGCGCCGCGGCGTTCAGTCTGGCCGGCAGCATGTGGCTGCCACCCGAGCGAGTCGTCATCGACGGCGAGCCGGAGCTGGCGTACGTACTCGGGTCGGAGGACGACACCTATGTCGTGTTTCTCGCCGAAGACAACGTCGTCGCCAGGGTGCCGCACGCGCAGATCCAGGATCGCCAGTACTGCATGATCGCGGAGCGCAACCCGATCCGGAAAGACGCGACCGGACTGCCGCATTGTCCCGGCTTCAGTTGGTGGCCCTTCTGATGTCCCGCGACCGACGCAACCCTGGACCGGATCAGCTTCGTCAGCGGCCTGATCCGGTGAGCGATCGAGGTTGGTCAGGAATCGAGAAGCGGGGGTGTTCTGGGCGCGATTAGCGTGCTGGCATGACCACGATCGACAGCATCACTCTCGAAGTAGCCGACCTTGTGCGCGCCGAGGAGTTCTATGCCTCGGCCTTCGGACTGGGCTCCAGGCTGACCCTGGTCCAGTCCGACTCCCCCACCTCCGGTTCCGTGGGTTCACGCTCTCGCTGGTCGTGTCGCAGCCGGCCATGGTGGACAGTCTGATGGGCACCGCGCTCCAGGCCGGGGCGACCGAGCTCAAGCCCGCCGCCAAGTCGCTGTGGGGTTACGGCGGCGTTGTCGAAGCTCCGGACGGAAACATCTGGAAGGTGGCGACCTCCGCGAAGCGCAACACCGGGCCCGACACCGGACAGATCGACGCCTTCGTCCTCCTGCTCGGCACCACGGACGTCGCCGCCAGCAAGCAGTTCTACGTTGCGAACGGACTGCCGGTGGCGCGCAGCTTCGGACGCAAGTACGTCGAGTTCCAGGCGGCTCCGGGCGCTGTCCAGCTCGCGCTGTACGGCCGTAAGGCACTGGCCAAGGTCGCCGGCGTCGCACCTGACGGTACCGGCTCGCACCGCCTCGTGATCAATGCGGATCACGGCTCTTTCGTCGACCCGGACGGGTTCGCCTGGGCGCCGTCCGCCCACCACCAAACCGAGGAACAGCGAGCCTCCAGCAACGCCTGATGCGCCCGCGCCCTAGTGGAACCAGCACGCGTCGACCGACAACGGCAGCCGTGGTCAAGCACCGCGGCTGCCATCCGATGTCAGCTCGGGGAAAGATATTTGGCGAGGAAATCGCGGGTCAATGCAGCCACCTCGTCACCGGCGCTTTCCAGGAGGAAATGACCGCCGTCGAGCAGATGAATCTCGGCCCGCTCCGTGTCGCGCGCAAACGCGCGCGCCCCGTCCGGCCCGAAGAACGGGTCGCCCTTCCCCCACGCCGCGAGGACCGGGATCTGATTGGCGCGCAGCCAGTCGTGCAGCTTCGGGTACAGCGGCGGATTGGTCGCGTAGTCGAGGAACAGCTTCAACTGAATCTCCGCGTTGCCCGGACGCGAGAGTGCCGCGTGGTCGAGGATCCAGGTCGCCGGCTCGAGGACGGTCTCGTCCGCGACGCCCGCGGTGTACTGATACCGGGTCGCGTCGAGCGTGAACACCTCGCGCAACGCCGCCTCGGTCTCCGGGGTCTGCTCCTTCTGGTACGCCCAAACTGCCTCCCAACCGCTGGAGACGAACCCTTCCTCGTAGCCGTTGCCGTTCTGCGTGATCACGGCCCGCACGGCCTCCGGGTCACGGACCGCGAGCCGCCAGCCGATCGGGGCGCCGTAGTCCTGGACGAAGATCGCGTACCGCGTGACGCGCAGCTGATCGAGCAGTTCGGCGGTGATGTCGGCCAGGGCGTCGAAGCTGTACTCGAACTCGTCGACCGACGGCGCGTCCGACAGCCCGAAACCGAGGTGGTCGGGGGCGATGACCCGGTACCCCTCGAGCTGCGGGATCAGGTTGCGGTACATGAACGAGCTCGTCGGGAAGCCGTGCAGCAGCACGATCGTCGGCTGCTCGGGCGATCCGGCCTCCCGGTAGAAGATCCGCCGGCCGTCGACCGTCGCGTAGCGGTGATGCACACCCATCCTTCTAACCTCCATAGCTTCGAATGACAGTTATAAGAGAAACACTGGTACTCTAACCCTGTCAATGCCGCAATGGAGGTTAGAAGGATGGCGAAGCTCACCTCGCCTGACGAAGGGCTGCTGCTCGCCCTGCTGAACACCACACCGACCGTCGCCGGCGAGCGGATCGATCAGCTGGCGCGCGCGGACGATGCGCGTGCTTGGCTCGCGTCGTACGGCGGAACGTCGGCGGAAGATCTCGAGCTGCTGCGCTCGACGCGGGACACGCTGCAGGCCCTGGTCAACGGTCAGGTCGCGGCGACCGCGCTGGCGCCGGCCCTGTCCGGAGTCAGCTACAACGCGGTGCTTGGAGACTCCGGCATCAGCTGGGAGCTGGCCCTCCCCCGCGACCACGCCGTCGCCGCGCGGGCAGCCGTGGCGTGGGACATCCTGCAGCGCGAAGCGCCCGGTCGAGTACGCGCCTGCGAGAACGCGGCGGAATGCAGCCTGTTCCTCATCGACCACTCCAAGAGCAACAGCGCCCGCTGGTGCTCGATGTCCAACTGCGGCAACCGCATGAAAGCCCGCCGTCACTACGAACGCCGCCGCAACACCCAGCCAGCGAAGTAGCCCGGCCCACGCCGGCACAGGTACCACTTTGTGCACCCGATCCGCACTTTTCGAGCCGCGCAGTACGGACGTGGTGCACAAAGTCGCGCTCAAAGACCCCGCCACCAGCGGCACCCTCACCCACCAGGCCACATCAGCGTTGGTAGTCCGCTGACGCCGCGCCGGTCCCACGTGCTGACCGGTGATCAACTGAGACAATGTGGCAGCCGCAGGATCGTCATCGCACACCGGAAGGGGCTTGGAATGGACGCTGGTATTCGTGTCACAGGCGGAAACGATGGTGATCTGATCGCGTTGCATGACTGGCTCAACAGCGAGGACGAGTTACGAGGGCGCGTCGGAATCGCCGAAGCAGTGATCGGCGAGTCCGAACTAGGCTCGTTGCCGGAGCTGCTGACTGTGGCGTTCAGCGCGGGCGGTGCCGGCTCGGTGCTCGCCTCGTCCCTGATCACGTGGCTGAAGACGCGCCAAACGAGTGCGAAAATCACTGTCGAGTCGGATGGGCGTTCGGTTACGTTCGACATCACGACCGCTCACGACTTACGGCCGCTCGTGGAAGAGGTCTTGAGATCAGGCGATGACAACCGACCACGTTGAGTACGGCGCTTCGCGTGCAGTACTGATCGGAGTTTCTCACTACGACCATGCCGGGTTCACGCCCTTGCCTGCAGCGCAGAACAGCGTGGCTGCCATGCACGCGATGCTGTCCGACCCGGCCTTGTGCGGCTGGTCGCCCGGCCAGATCACCGTCATCTCCAACCCAAGGTCCGTTTCCGAGCTCGGCATCCAGCTGACTGAGCTGGCCAAGGAAACCACCGGCGTTCTACTGCTCTACTACGTCGGCCACGGCGTCGTGACCGAGCGCGCGGAGCTCTGCTTGACCGTGAGCTCGACGCACCCTGGACACCCGGGCATCAGCGGACTGCGATGGGAGACCATCAGGCACGCGTTCCTCAACTCAGCTGCTCGCGTACGGGTGGGGATCCTGGACTGCTGCTTCTCCGGTCGAGCGATCGAGGCCCTCTCCGGACCTGACGAACAGCTGCTCGCCGATCTCGCGGACATCCGCGGCTCCTACGTCCTCACCGCCTCGAAAAGCAACCGCACGGCTCACGTGCCGCCTCCTGACCAGCAGCTGACGGCGTGCACATCCTTCACCGCTGAACTGAACGACCTTGTCCGTGCAGGGATGCCTGGCAAGCCCGATTGGCTCAGCTTCTCCGACATCTACCCAGCGCTGCGGCAACGGCTGACAGCCAAGGGTTTGCCGGCACCCGATCGCCGAGGCACCGACACCGCCGATCAGTTCGCATTCACCGCGAACGCGGCGACTCGAGGCTCCTCACCAGCGCACCCCACAGCACTGGCGCCACCGGCGCGTACGTCTGATCACGGCCGATCGTCCGGCGGCAGCCGGGCGCGCACTTCGCCGATGATCATCAGCGCCGCTGAGGGCGTTGTTCGACAGCAGGAGCAACGTGTTGCGAGGCTCTTGGGCGATCTCGAGCACGCACGGGCGACCGGCGACACGAGCAAGGTGGCGAGCGTGGAAGCGGAACTCAGAAACGTTCGCGCGCTGTTGGCTCAGGCGATCAAGAGTCTTGACGAGTACAAGAGCTGACTACCACAACTGACTGCAGAGGAGTCCCGCAGCCACGCAGGTTCAGGGCTCGATCAGTGCGGCGAAGGCCGACGACGATTTCTCGCGCAAGGGCATGGCCGTCACGGCGCAGTGCTCGCCGACAGGTGACTCCGGACCCTACCGGTCCGACCGGTCCGACGGGTCACAAGCAGTGACTCCCCGAGGTTGGGCGAGTGGGGCGATGTCTGGACAGCAGTACGGCGTTCGCTAGCTTTGAACGATGAGCCGAATCTTCACGGTCAGTTTCGCTTCCGTGTATCCCTTGTACGTGACGAAAGTCGAGAAGAAGGGCCGTACGAAGGCGGAGCTCGACCAGGTCATCGAGTGGCTGACCGGGTACGACGCCGACACGGTGAAGCGTCACCTGGACGCCGAGACGACCTTCGAGGATTTCTTCGCCGGCGCACACCTCAATCCGAACGCGTCGTCGATCACCGGCGTGGTCTGTGGCGTGCGCGTCGAACACATCGACGACCCGCTGATGCAGCAGATCCGCTACCTGGACAAACTGGTCGACGAGCTCGCCAAGGGCAAACCGATGAACAAGATCCTCCGAGCCTAGCCGGGTGGTCGTTGCTCATCCGATGACCGGCCTGGGTGTCCCGCCACACCGCGTTCACTCAGTTCCTGACCAAGGCGGTCGACCGGTTGGGCGCCGTCGGTCAGGGCTTCGGTAGTCAGGACCTGGATCTGGACGGCTCGGTGGACCGATAACGCGACAACAGCGCGTCATCAGGAACGTGTGCCGCCGCCGGCGTGATCGGTGCGGGCGAGCGCCGTTCATCGGACCAAGTCGTCACCCCACTGGCCAGTCTCGCTGCTCGGTACGCCGGCTGTCGAGGTATGAGGCCAGCGCGAGGGCCTGCAGATCCTGGTGATGCGGTACGGCGAGTTGCGCGCCGATCGGCAGGCCGGACGTCGACCAGCCGACATTGACCGTGGTCGCGGGGTGGTGCGACATGTTGTACGGCACCGTGAACGCGATGTGCTCGAACGGCTTTCCCGGATCGTCCGTCGGGTACGCAAGCTCGGCGCGGAAGGCCGTGATCGGGGCGACCGGCGACAGCACCACGTCGTACGACGCGAACACCCGGCCGACCGCGGCGGCCATCGCACCCATCTGGCTGTACCCGGCGAAGACGTCGGTCGCGGTGAGATCGGACGCCGTCGACACCCAGGAGCGGATCTGCGGCAGCACCTTCGCGCGACGTTCCTCGGGCAGCGCCGCGATGTCGATGGCGGAGCGGATCCGCCAGAAGTGGTCGAGGCCGTCGAGCATCTCGCGGGTGATGATCGGCGCGATCGGTTCGACGATCGCGCCGCCCTTCTCGAGGACGTCGGCCGCGGCCGAGACCGCCGCGGTCACCTCGGGGTCGACCGGCAACCCGACGCCGGCGTCGAGCAGCAGCGCGACCCTGAGCCCGGCGACGTCCACGGTGAATTCGTCGGACGCCGGCGGGATCGACGTGTGGTCCCGCGGGTCGTACCCGGACATGACGCGCAACGCCAGCGCCGCGTCGGCCGCCGTCCGGGTCAGCGGGCCGATCGCGCGTCCGGCGTACGGTGTGCCGACCGGGATCCGGCCGTGCGTCGGCTTGAGTCCGACCAGTCCGCACCAACCGGCCGGGAGCCGGATCGATCCGCCGATGTCCGTGCCGACGTGGATCGGTCCGTACCCGGCGGCCGCCGCGGCAGCCGCGCCCGCGCTCGACCCACCGGACGTCTTCGACAGGTCCCACGGATTGCGCGTCAACGAGTGGAAGGTCGAGACGCCCGACGACAACATCCCGTACTCGGACATCGTCGTCTTGCTCACGATCACCGCGCCGGCCTTGCGCAACCGCTCCGCGGCCGGTGCGTCCTCGGTCGCCGGGATCAGTTCGGTGGCCGCGGTTCCTTGCGGTACGGGCGTTCCGCGGGTGGCAATGTTCTCCTTCACGGTCACCGGTACGCCGTCGAGCGCGCCCGCCCTACCGTTGCGCCAGCGACGCTCGGAATCGTGGGCAGCCTCGCGAGCGGCTTCCGGGTCGAGGGCGTACAGCGCATTGAGCTCCGGCTCGCGGGCGGCAATGCGGTTCAGGACGTCCTCGATCACCTCGACCGGGGAGAGCGAGCCGTCGCCGTACCTCGCGAGGAGCTCGGTCGCCGTCAGATCGGCCAGATTGCTGGAGTTCATGGGCAGACTCCTCAGTTCGGTGGGTCGAAGCGGCCGTCGACCGCGGTCCAGCCGCCGTCGACCGCGAGAACGCTGCCGGTGACGAAGCTCGCCGCATCGGATGCGAGGTACACGACCGCGCCGGCGAGCTCGTGAGGTTGCGCCCAGCGCCCGAGCGCCCCCTTGTGCGCGTAGGCGTCGTACCAGTGCTGGTCGGCCTTGATCTGCGCGGTGAGCGGGGTCTCGACGACGCCCGGGGCGATCGCGTTCGCGCGGACACCGGACGGGCCGAGTTCGGCGGCGACGGTGCGCAACAGCTGGACGAGTCCGGCTTTCGTTGCCGCATACACCGATTGCCCCGGCTCGACCGTCGTACCGCGGATCGAACTGAACCCGATGATGCTGCCGCCGCCGCGCTCGGCCATCCCGCGGCCGAACGCCCGCACGAGCTGGAACGACGCCCGCAGGTTGAGCGACACGACCCGGTCGAACTCCTCGCCGGTGTAGTCGAGGATCCGCTTGCGCACGTTGGTCGCCGCGGTGAACACCAGCACATCGACCGGGTCCAGGTCGGTGACCGCCCGTTCGATCGCGGCGTCGTCGAGCACATCCAACGCGTACGCCGCCAGCTCGCCATTCGCCGTTTCCCGAGCAGCGGCGAGGTCGCGGTCGGCGCACGTGACCCGGGCGCCGTGCGCCGCCAGGGCGAGCGCGCTCTCCCGGCCGATCCCGCTCCCCGCGCCGACCACCAGCGCGTGCTTTCCGTCCAGCCGGAAAAGGTTCGCGTACTCCGTCATCGCCGGCTCACCTCCTTCGACCTCGTGCCCCGGATCCGCTCGAAACCGCGACTTTGTGCACCGGATCCGTAGAAAACAGCGCCGGCGGTACGGATCTCGTGCACAAAGTGGCTGGTCATGGGCGCGGGCGGATGATCGCCATCCGGGTCGTGGTGAGTTCCTCGATCGCGAAGCGCGGGCCTTCGCGGCCGGCGCCGGAGTCCTTCACGCCGCCGTACGGCATCACGTCCGAGCGGAACCCGGGAACGTCGTTGATCACCACTCCCCCGACCTCCAACCGGTCGATCGCCGTGAAGGCGGTGTCGAGCGACGCCGTGAACACACTCGCGTGCAGCCCGTACCGCGTCGCGTTGACGGCGTGCAGTGCGCTGTCGATGTCCGGTACCGAACGCACCGCGATCACCGGCCCGAAGATCTCCTCGTCCCAGGCCGGCAACCCGTCCGGTACGTCGGTCAGCACGATCGGCCCGAGGACGTCGCCCGGAGCCTCGTAGGCGATCGATGCGCCGGCGTGCACCGCGTCCGCGACCCACTGCCGCACGCGGTCCGTCGACGCCGGGTTGATGAGTGCGGACACCCGTGTCGCCGGATCGCGTGGGTCGCCGACAACGACGGTGGGCAGCCGCGCACCGAGCTTCTCGAGCAGCGCATCCCGGACAGACGCCACGGCGATGACGCGCTGCACCGAGATGCAGGCTTGGCCGGACGCGTAGTACCCGCCGCGCACGATCGCGTCGGCGGCCGCGTCCAGGTCGGCGTCCCCGGCAACGACGAGTGCGGAGTTGGAGCCGAGCTCGAGCAGTACCTTCGTCGGCGCCGCGTCCCGCGCGATCCGGTGCCCGACCGCGGCCGATCCGGTGAAGGACACCGCACCGATCCGGCTGTCGGTGGTCAGGGTCGCGCCGACGTCCGGTCCGCCGGTGATCACCTGCAGCGCACTCTCCGGCGCGCCGGCGTCGGCCAGCGCCGCGCGCATCAGGTGGGCCATCCACAGCGTGGCGAGCGGTGTCTGCGGCGCGGGCTTGACGATGATCGGGCAGCCGGCCGCGAACGCGGGCGCGATCTTGTGCGCCGCGAGCAGCAACGGATAGTTGAACCCGGTGATCCCGACGACCACGCCGATCGGTTTCCGGACCCAGAACCCTTGCAGTCCCGCGCCGCTCGGCAGCAGGTCGAGCGGCACGGTTTCCCCGTGCAGCCGCGCGACTTCCTCGGCGGCCGTCTCGACGGTCAGCAGCGTGCGATCGATCTCGACCCGGCAGTCGACCAGCGGTTTGCCGGTCTCCAGCACGAGCAGCTCGACGAACTCGTCACGGGCCGCGAGCAGCTCCGCATGCACCCGCTGCAAGACGTTCCGGCGGACGTACGACGGCAGGCGGCCGACCGTTTCGCGGACGCTCAACGCGTGATCGAGGGCTGCCCGCGCCAGCGCGACGTCCCCAACCGGCGCCTCCGCCACGGTCGAACCGTCGTACGGGAAGACCACCGGCGCCGTCGTCGGCGCCGAGACCCAGGACTCTCCGATCGGCAGGCCGGCTGGAAACTTCATGCGGGATCTCCCTTCCCGAGCAGGTCGGACGTGGTCGCACCGGAGAGCGCCCGTTGCAGGGTCGGGATCGCCGACACCAGGCGCTGCGTGTAGGGATGCTGCGGGGCGGCGTACACCTCGTCGGTCGCGCCGGTCTCGACGACCTCGCCGGCGTGCATCACGGCCACGCGGTCGCAGACGTGTTTCACCACGGACAGGTCGTGGGAGACGAACACCAGCGTGAGATTCAGCTCGTCGACGAGGTCCGAGATCAGGTTCAGGACCTGCGCCCGAACGGACACGTCGAGCGCGCTGACCGGCTCGTCCGCGACCAGGATGCGCGGCCGCGGCGCGAGCGCGCGGGCGATCGAGATGCGCTGCCGCTGGCCGCCCGAGAACTGGTGCGGGTACCGGTCGCCGGCGTCCGCGGACAGACCGACGGCCTCGAGCAGTTCGCGGACCCGCTGCCCGGACGCCGGGTGCCCTTGGACGACGAGGGGTTCGGCGATGATGTCCCGCACGCGCATCCGCGGATCGAGCGAACTCATCGGGTCCTGGAAGACCAACTGGAGGTTCTCCCGTAGCGGGCGCAGGCGGCGCTCCGGGAGGCGGGTGATGTCGGTGCCTTCGACAATGATTTTCCCCGACGTGGCGCGGTCGAGGGCGGCGATCAGTCGCAGCAGCGTCGACTTGCCGCAGCCGGATTCGCCGACGATGCCGAACCGCTCGCCTTCCTTGATCTCCAGGCTGACGCCGCGCAGCGCGTGCACGACCGGCGCCGGGCGGGTCAGCGAGGTCCGCGGGCGGGTGTAGTCGCGGACCAGATCGACGACCTTGATCGCGGTGCTCGCCACCGGTGGGCCGGGTTCAGTCATCGGCATCTCCCGCCGGGTGATGGCAGGCGAACCCGCGCGCCTCGTCGCCGGTCCAGGCCGGGGTCTCCTCGCACATCGCAGTGGCGTGCGCGCACCGGGTCCGGAACACGCAGCCCGACGGGAAGCGGCCGGCGGGCGGTACGTTCCCGGGGATCGTGGTGAGGCGACCGGACGTGCTCACCAGGTCCGACGCCCCGAGCAGACCTTGCGTGTAGCGGTGGCGGGGCTTCGTGAACACCTCGGACACCGGACCCGACTCGACCACGCGCCCGCCGTACATGACCAGCACTCGTTCGCAGACGGTCGCGACGACGGCGAGGTCGTGGGTGATGAACAGCAGCGCGGACGATCGGTCCATGACCCCGCGGACGATCAGGTCGAGGACGAGCGCCTGGACCGTGACGTCGAGGGCGGTCGTGGGTTCGTCGCAGATCAGCAGTGCGGGATCGTTGGCCAGGGCGAGCGCGAGGACGACTCGTTGCCGTTGGCCACCGGACAGCTGGTGCGGATACGCGCGGAGGGTCTCGGCCGGCAACTGGACGCGGTCGAGCAGTTCCGCGGCTGCCGTACGGGCGGCAGGCTTGGCGAGGGTCTTGTGAATGAGCATCGCCTCGGTGAGCTGGTCGCCGATCCGCATGGTCGGGTTCAGCGCGGTCATCGGCTCCTGGAACACCATCGCGATGTCCCGGCCGCGAACGCGCGACATCCGCCGTTCGTCGGCGCCGACGAGCTCGTGGTCGACCCCTTCGAGTCGTACGGATCCCGCGGCGTGCACGTCCTCGGGCAACAGTCCGAGAATGCTCAACGCGGTCAACGACTTGCCGGATCCGGATTCACCGATCAGCCCGACCCGCTCGCCCGCGCCGACGGTCAGGTCGACGTCGGACACCAGCGTGGTGTCCCGGACGGACACCGACAGGCCGCGGACCGTGAGTACGTCGCTCATCGGCGGTCCTCCAGCTTCGGATCGAACCGGTCGCGCAGCCCGTCGCCGAGCAGGTTGAAACCGAGCACGGCAACGGCGATCGCGATCCCGGGGAAGATCGCGAGTCGCGGCGCGCTGAACAGGAACTCCTGGCTCTCCTGCAACATCCGGCCCCACGACGGCGTCGGCGGTGGCGTCCCGTACCCGAGGAACGACAGCGCCGCCTCGGCCAGTACGGCGATCGCGAACGACACCGAGGCCTGCACGGTGATCAGGCTGGTCACGTTCGGCAGCACGTGCCGGACCGCGATCGGGAACGGCTGCCGACCGGCCGCGCGCGCCGCGAGCAGGTACTCGCTGCGCATCACCTGCAACGCCCCGCTCCGGATCACCCGCGCGAAACTCGGCACCGAGGCGATGCCGATCGCGATCATCGCGGTCAGCGTGCTGGCGCCGAACACCGCGCCGAACATGATCGCCAGCAGCAGCGCCGGGAACGCGAGCAGCAGATCGTTGGCACGCATGATGACCTCGCTGGGCCACCGCCGCACCATCGCGGCCAGGATCCCCAGCGGTACGCCGATGACCGCCGCGACGCCGACCGCGACGACGCCGACGAACAGCGTTGTCCGCGAGCCGACCATGATCTGGCTGAGCACGTCCCGCCCGAACTTGTCGGTGCCGAACCAGTGCGACCACGACGGTTTCAGCAACCGCGAGGCAGGATCCACCAGGGTCGCGTCGTACGGCGTCCAAACGAACGAGATCAGGGCCATCGCGACGATGCCCGCGACGATCACGGCGCCGACGATCAGGCTCGGATTCAGGCGTCTCATCAGGCCGCCCGCAGTCGTGGGTCGAGGGCGACGTACAGCAGGTCGACGAGGAAGTTCACCAGCAGGACGGCGAGAACCAGCACCATGACGACGTCCTGCACGAGCAACAGGTCGCGGTTCGACACGCCGTCGAGCAGGAGGCTGCCGAGACCCGGGATCACGAACACACGCTCGACCACGACGGCGCCGATGAGCAGCGTCGCCAACTGCAGACCGAGCACGGTCACAACCGGGACGGCGGCGTTGCGCAGGCCGTGTTTCCACAGCGCCTGGAACGGCCGCAACCCTTTCGCGCGGGCGGTGCGCAGATAGTCCTCCCGCAGTACGTCGAGGACCGCGCTGCGAACGTATCGGGTGAGGACGGCGCCTTGCACCAGGCCGAGGGACAGCGCCGGAAGGATCAGCTGTTTGACGAACATCGCCGGGTCCTGCGCGGGCGGGGTCCACCCGTTCGCGGGCAGCCAGCCGAGCTGTACCGCGAAGACGACGATCAGCAGGATGCCCGCAAGGAACGCCGGGACCGCGACACCGACCTGCGACAGCGCCGACAGCGCCAGCCCGGACAGTTTGCGATGTCGCGCCGCCATGATCGTCCCGGCCGGAACCGCCACCAGCAGCGCGATCAGCATCCCGGCGACGACCAGCCAGAGCGTGACCTGCAGCCGGTCGAAGACCTGCGGACCGATCTCCGCCTTGGAGATGTACGACGTCCCGAGGTCGCCGCGGAACAGCCCGCCCATCCAGTCGACGTACTGCACCGGCAGCGGCCGGTCGAGGCCGAACTGCCGGCGCAGTTCGGCCACTGCCTCGTCGGACGCGTTCACGCCGAGCGCGACCTGGGCGGGGTCACCCGGCAGCACCGCCATGAACGCGAAGACCAGCACCGACGACACCGCCAGACTGACCAAGAACACGCCGGTGCGCTCGATCAGGCGGAGAATCATCGGGCGAGCTTGGACAGATCGAAGTTCTCGGTGATCGCGTTGGCCGGCAGGCCCTTGAGGTCCTTGTCCGCGACCATCAGGTTCGGCAGCAGGAACAACCAATCGCCCGCGGCCTGCTCGGACAGCCGGCGCGCGGCCTTCTTCAGGTTCTCGGTCTGGGCGGCCTCGTCACCGGAGTCCGCAGCGGCCAGGTACCCCTGGAAGGTCGGATCGTCGTACCGCGTGTAGTACTTCGCGTTGAAGACCGCGCCCATGTCCCGCGGCTCGACGTGCGCAATGATCGACATGTCGTAGTCCGCGTTCTTGAACACGTTCGTCAGCCACGCCGCCGGGAACTCCTGCTGGTCGATCTGCACCTGCAGGCCGGCCTGCTCCAGCTGGCTCTTCACCACCTGGCCGCAAGACGTTGCGTACGGCAACGTCGGGAGCCGCAGCCGGAGCGTCTTGCCGGCCGCACCGGACGCCTGCAGCATCGACTTGGCCTTGGTCAGATCGAACGGCGCGACGTTCGTGAGGTCCTCGTACCACGGGTCGGTCGGCGGGACCATGCTGCCGATCAGCTTCCCGCGCCCGGCCCAGCAGGTGTCCAGCAACGCCTTGTGGTCGATCGCCATCCGAATGCCCTGGCGGGTCCGGACATCCTTGAACAGCGGCAGCGAGTTGTTGAACGACAGCAGCACCTCGCCGTTCGTCGTCCCCTCGATCACCTGGTACTTGTCGTTGCTGGTGAACTGGCTGAGCGCCTCCGGCGCCTGCACCGTGCCGATCACGTTGATCGTGCCGGTGAGCAGGGCGTTGTTCAGCGCGGTCGCGTCCTTGAAGTACTTCAGCGTGATCTGCTGGAAGAACGGCTTCGAACCCCAGTAGTCGTCGTTGCGGGTGAGGACGATCGAGTCACCGCGGTTCCACTTCGAGAACGTGAACGGCCCGGAGCCGACCGGCGCGGTCGCCAGCGCGCCGACACCGCTCTCGGAGAACATCGCGCCGATCCGGGTGGTCATCCGGAACAGCCAGTCGTTGCTGGGCTTGGCCAGCGTGACCTGCAGCTGGGTCGGCGACAGCGCCTTGCTCTGCGACACGACGTCCATCGCCGCCTTCAGCGACGTCGTCCACGCGGTCTTCACCCGGTTGATGCTGAACACCGCGTCGTTCGCGGTGAACGGCTTGCCGTTGGTGAACTTCGCGTTGTCGACCAGGTCGAAGGTGTACGTCGTACGGTCCGGCGACACCGTCCACGACTTGGCCAGCGACGGCACGATCTTGCCGGACTCGTCCTGCTTCACCAGCGTCTCGTAGACGTTGCCGAGCAGCGCCTGCGGGATCGCGGCGCCGTCGGTGGTGGTGAAGTCCAGGCTGGCCGGCTCCGCGACCAGGCCGATCGACAGGTTCTGGTCGCCGCCCGGCGAACTGCCGGACGACGCACCGGATCCGGCCGAGCAGGCCGTCAGGGCGAGCAGCGCGGCGGCGCCGAGGAATGCGACCGCTCGGGTGCTGAACGACGGTTTCACGTCTACTCCTCCGGTGCGCCGAACTGGTCTGACCAGTGGACTGGGTCGTAATGGGCCACTAGGTTTGTCCCCTGCGTCAGGTCCTGTCAAGCGACTGGGGGTGTGCCGGATGACAAAGAGTCCGCGGTTCCAGCCGGTGCAGCCCGTGCGCGCCTACCAGCGGATCGTCGAGCAGATCGAGGACGCCCTGGCTCGCGGCGACCTGGTGCCCGGTCAGCGGCTGCCGAGCGAGCGCGAACTGGTCGGGCAGTTCGCGGTCAGCCGGTCGACCGTCCGCGAGGCGCTGCGGGTGCTGGAGAGCAACGGCGTGGTCCGCTCCCGCCCCGGCGACCCGAACGGGCCCGAGATCCTGCCGTTCTCCTCGTCCGCGCTCCGCAAACAGGTCGCCCGGCTGGCCCGGGTCGACGAGCTGACCCTCAGCGAGCTGATCGGGTTCCGGATGATCATGGACGGTGCCGCGATCCAGGTCGCGTCCCGGCTGCGGACCGCGGAGGAACTGGCGGAGCTCGAGGCGACCCTGGTCGCGATGCGGACAGCCATCGACGTCGACTTCGACGCGTTCAGCGAGGCCGACCTCGCCTTCCACGAGCTGATCGCGCGGATCAGCCGCAACTCGCTGATCCAGACCTGCAACGAGGTCGTGCGCGGCGTCGTACTCGGCCTGATCTCGGACAAGATCGCGCACGCGCCGAACAGCCGCGCGCTGATGCTGGAGTCGCTGCAGCACCACGCCGAGGTGGTGGACGCGATTCGGGCCGGCAACGGCCAGGCCGCGGCCCGCCTGGCCCGGCAGAACATGTTCGACTACTACGCCGGGTACGTACCCGACTCCGAGCAGGAAACGTTGCGAGCGCTGATAGAGGACTGAGAGCCTCCCATGGCATTCTGACGGGAACGGTTCACTGCTGTGGGGGGCACGAGCGTGAGCAAACCCGCGATTCTCTCCGTCGACGACGATCCGATGGTGTCCGCCGCGATCTCCCGGGACCTGCGCCGCCGGTACGGCGACGCCTACCTGGTCGTCCGCGCGACGTCCGGTGATCAAGCCTTGGCCGCGCTCACCAAACTCGCCTTGCACAACCAGCCGATCGCGCTGGTGGCGACCGATCAGCGGATGCCCGGGATGACCGGGATCGAGCTGCTCGAACGGGCCCGCGAGTACGCCCCGAGCGCGAAGTACCTGCTGCTCACCGCCTACGCCGACACCGAGGTGGCGATCCGCGCAATCAACGAGATCGGCCTCGACTACTACCTGCTCAAGCCATGGGATCCGCCCGAGGACCAACTGTTTCCGGTCGTCGACGACCTACTCGACGACTGGCGGCTCGCGCATCCCGAGCACACCTCCGACGTCCGTGTCGTCGGCAACCGCTGGTCGGACCGCGCCCACGAGATCAAGACGTTCCTCGCCCGCAACCACGTCCCGTACCGCTGGTACGACGTCGAGCGCGATGCCGAAGGCCAACGCCTGCGCGAACTCGCGGACGCCGCCGACCACCACCTTCCGCTGGTTCTGATCCCCGAAGGCGACACGCTGCGCTCTCCCACCGCGCTCGACCTCGCCTCGGCGCTCGGGCTGCGGACCCGCGCCGAACAGCCGCTGTACGACGTGTGCATCGTCGGCGGCGGACCCGCCGGGCTGGCCGCTGCTGTCTACGCCGCCTCGGAAGGGCTCAGCACCGTCATCGTCGAACGCGAGGCGCCGGGCGGACAAGCCGGGCTCAGCGCCGCGATCGAGAACTACCTCGGGTTTCCGCGCGGCCTCACCGGATCCGATCTCGCGCAGCGGGCTGTCGCGCAAGCGTCGCGGTTCGGCGCGGAGATGGTGCTCGCCCGGTCGGTGGTCGGGCTGGAGGCGCGCGGCCCGGTCCACGCCGTACTGCTCGAAGGGTCCGGCGAGATCGAGGCCCGCGCAGTGATTGTGGCCACCGGCGTGTCGTACCGCAGCCTCGACGTCGACGGACTGGCCGGCTTCACCGGTCGCGGCGTCTACTACGGCGCGACCGCAAGCGAGGCCGGTCAGGTCCAGGACGACGAGGTGTACGTCGTCGGCGCGGCGAACTCGGCCGGGCAGGCGGCGCTCAACCTCGCCCGGTACGCGAAACGCGTCGTCCTGCTGGTCCGCGGTACGTCGCTCGAGGCGTCGATGTCGCGCTACCTCGTCGACAAGATCGCCGAGACGCCGACGATCGAGGTGCGGTGCCGGACCGAGGTCGTCGGGTGCCGTGGCGACGGACATCTCGAGGCGCTGACGCTGGCCGAACGGACCTCCGGCCGCATCGAGGAAGTGCCGGCGAGCTGGCTGTTCGTCTTCGTCGGCGCGATCCCGCGGACCGACTGGCTCGGCGACTCGGTCGCCCGCGACGACAAGGGGTTCATCGTGACGGGACCTGACGTGGTGGCACCGGACCGGTGGCCGTTGCCAAGACCGCCGTACGCGCTGGAAACGAGCCTGCCGGGCGTGTTCGCGGCCGGCGACGTCCGGCTCGACTCGATGAAACGCGTGGCGTCCGCCGTCGGCGAGGGCGCCATGTCGATCTATCTCGTCCACCGCTACCTTGCGACGCTGTGATGCACGCCGGCGAGCTGCGGGACATGGCGCTCTTCACCGGGCTGACCGACGCGCAGCTCGAAGAACTCATCGACGGCAGCGCCGAGGTCGCGATCGAGCGCGGCGTCGACCTGTTCCACGAGGGTGAACCCGCGGACTTCTGGTGGGTGCTCGTCGACGGCGCGATCACGCTGCACCGCAAGATCGGCCGCGAGGACACCGTGATGGGCAAGATGGACGTCCCGGGGCGGTGGGCCGGCGGGTTCCGCGCGTGGGACGAGCACGGCCTGTACCTCGCGAGCGGCCGGGGTCTTGCCGAGGGTCGTGTGTTGCGGGTGCCGGCTGTGCTGCTGCGCGAGCGGATCGACGAGTGGTTCCCGCTCGCCGGTCACCTGATCAAGGGTGTGTACGGGACGGCGCGAGCGATCGAGTCGACCGCACGGCAGCGCGAGTCGCTGATCACGCTCGGCGCGCTGGCGGCCGGGCTGGCGCACGAGATCAACAATCCGGCGGCCGCTGCGGCGCGCTCGGTCAGTGCGCTGGACACCGCGTGCGACACGCTGCTGTCCGCGCTCCGCAGTCTCGCGGAAGGTGCGGCTACGGCTGCGCAGTTCAGTGCACTCGACGAGCTGCGGCTCGAGCTCGGCTCGTCGACAGTGGCACCGGACCCCGTCGACCTCGCCGATCACGAGAACCGGATCGCCGACTGGCTCGACGACCACGGTGTCGAACGGTCCTGGTTCGTCGCGCCGCCGCTCGCCGCGGCCGGCGCCGACGTGGCGTGGTGCGAGCGCGTCGCTGCCGTACTCGACGACGACGGTCTCGGGCACGGACTGGAATGGGTCGCCAGCACGCTGTCGGCCGCCACGTTGCTCGGCGAGGTCAAGGAGTCGACACGGCGGATCAGCGAGCTCGTCGCGGCGGTGCGCTCGTACTCACAGCTCGACCGCGGCTCGATCCAGACCATTGACGTGACCGAGGGCATCGAGACCACCCTCGTGATGCTCGGCCACAAGCTCCGCGACGGCGTCGAGGTGGTCCGCGAGTACGGCGACGTACCGCGGATCGACGCGTACGCCGGTGAGCTCAACCAGGTGTGGACCAACCTGATCGACAACGCGGTCGACGCGATGAACGGCAGCGGCACCCTGCGGATCAGTACGCGGACCGACGGCGACCGGGTCGTGGTCGCGTTCACCGACACCGGGCCCGGGATGCCGCCGGAGGTCGCGGCGCGCGCGTTCGAACCGTTCTACACGACCAAGGACGTCGGCAAGGGCACCGGTCTCGGGCTGGACATCGCGCAGCGGATCGTCGCCGAGCACCACGGCGGCACGATCGAGGTCACGTTGCGGCCGGGGGCGACCACGTTCGAAGTGCGGCTGCCGCGGCAGCCGGCCGGCTGAGCGCGCCGTACCGATGCTCGGTGGCGTGCCGGTGCTCGGTGGCGTGCTCGGATCAGCTGTCGTGCTCGAGGATGCGGACCAGCGGGACCTTGAGCAGCTTGCGGGCCTTGGCGGTCCAGTCGGAGCAGACGAACGCCGCCGCGGTCTCCGGCCAGGCGACCACCACGACCTCCTGGCAGTCGGTCGTCCGGACCATCTGCATCAGCGCGAGCAGCACCTCGCCGTGGGTGATCGACACGTGCACCGGATACCCGCTGGCCGTCCGCAGCCGCCGCGAGCTGTGCTCGATCACCGAGGCCAGATCGACGGCCGGATCGGCGAGCACCGCCGTCGGTGTCCGTCCGGGTCCCTCGTCGGCCGCGCGGCCGCCGGTCGCGACCGGGGTAGCGCCGCCGGTCAGACCGGCCACGTCCTCGAACGACGTCCCGAGCAAGGCCATCGGGCCGCCGAAGCCACGCTCCGGATGACTGGAGACGAGCAGGTTGTATTCCACCGGTTCTTCACGTTTCGCGTGCAGGGCGGCAACGCGGCGCGCGTCGCCCTCGCTCATCTCCCGCTCGATGAGCACCACCACGTTGTACGTCATCGTGGCTCCCTTCGCCTCACTTCCGTTGTACTCCTCCGCGCAGGCAGTCCATAGCACCCGCCGGGAGTCCGACACCGAATCGTCAAACTCGGCCTGCGGACACGCCCGGGCGCAGGTCAGGGCGGCTCGTGGAGTTGCAGCGGCGCCGGCGGTGGGTCAGGAACTCGGGCTGAGGCTCGCATGGGCGCGGGCATCGGGAGCCAGCGCGGACAGCAGGTACGGCGCGTCGATCAGGGCGACGTTCGCGCCGTCGAGCAGACGCGGATGCAGGGCGTACACTTCGGCGCCCGCGCACCGGACCGCGATCTCGTCCGTCCGGGCGGCCGCATGCCAGCAGCAGATCTCCCAGAGGCTGACCCGGTCGCCCGAGCCGTGGACCTCCTCCATCGTCGCCGCCATCAGCCCGAGCCGCCCGCCGTACCGCGCGATGTTGTGACCGTATCCGGCCGCGCCGAGGTTCACGTCGTACCAGCGCAGGTCCTTGGTGTGCAGGTCGACGCCGAACGGCATCAGGATCTTCGCGGGACCGGCCAGGTCGAAACGCTCCTCGACCGCAGCCGGGTCGAACAATGTGTTCGGCTGGCGCATGACGCCGACGAAGCCGCGCTCGAGTTCGTCGAACGGTACGTCGTTGTAGCTGAACACCACCGGCACCAGGTACCGACCGCCGACCCGGCGCACCGCACGCAGATCGATGTCGACGAACTCCGTCGAACCACCGGGACCAGGCGCCGACGTCAGATCGCCGGAATGCACCACCGCGTCCTCGTCGAACCGCAGCCGCGTGTAGTCGCAGAGCCCACGGAACGCCCACTCCTCGTCGAACACGGCAACCGACAGGTCGAGATCGACCCGGCGACCGCGCGGCTCGACCCAATGCAGGAACAGCCGGAGCAGTTCGTCCTGCGGAATCGGCACCGCGCTGCCGCGGGTGATCCGGAGCAGACTCGAGGACGTGTTCCGCTCCGAGCCGGGCGCCGCCAGACGGGTGAGCTCCTCGTCGAGGAACGCACGCCGCCATCGCGGCAGACCGTGCGCTCGACGCAGCATCTCCGCGGTCAGTACGTCGGACAGCGCGGCGGACAGCGCGCTCGGCAACGGCTCGCGGTCGTCGACCGCCGTCCAGATCCGGGCGGTGCCGCCGCGCGGGAAGAACAGGCGCAGATCACCCGGCGGTGTCCGAACCTGGCCGAGCGCGGCGGTGAGGACGGCCGGTGACACGTCCGAGACCGCGGTCGTCAAAGCATCCACGAGCAGCCCGTGCTGCTCGGGCGGCAGCGCTCGGGCCACCTGCAGCAGGCGGCGAACGAGATCGCCCGGGCGCTGTCGCAGCAGCTCCAGCGCCTGCTCCGGCCGGCCGCGCGTGAACGCGGCCTCGACGCGCGACGCGAACGTGCTCATCACGAGCCGCCCGCCCTCGACCCGCACCAGCGGATGCCGGGACGCCTCCCCGGCCACCGCCCGTCCGGCCGCGGTGCCCAGATCGAGCGCGGTACGGCGGAGCACGGCGAAGGCCAGTGCGGCGCTTGGGAAACGGGTCGCGAACTCGAACGGATGCAGGTTTTCGCCGATCCGCTTCCAGGCGCGCTCGTGCCGGCGCATGTCCTCGACGAGCGTCTCGACGGGCAGCCGGTCGAGACGCTGCAGGACTGACCGACGCGTTGCCCTTGGCAACGACTGTCGCCGGGCCGGAGCTGTCCGAAGCCCCGGGTCGGCGTCCATCAGGGCGTAGAGAACCCGCAGTACGTCGGTCGCGGTGCCGGCGCGATCGATCAGGTCCGGGTCCGCGTACAGGAACTGCGCGACGGCGAGCGCCTTTGTCTCCCGGACCGGGATCTCGTCGGGAAGCCACGCCGGTCCGGCCCCGTCGAGCAGCACCTGGAGATCGGCGCGGTCCGACGCGGACAGCGGAGTACGCCGTGTCAGCAGGTCGCCGACCGTGTGCCTGAGCGAGTCGGCCGTTGCCAGCGAGAGCAGCCGCAGCCGGTCCGAACGGACATGCGCCGGGGTGACGTCGTCGAAGGACGGCTCGAGGAACGGGTCGGCCGGGTCGATCCGCCGCAGGCACAGCGGGCACGCACCGAAGTCGGCGCCGTCCCAGCACATCCGGCAGACCAGATGCGCGCACGGTGACACCGCGTGGACCGACTTCGTGTCACCGCAGAGCACGCAGGGCTGGTCCGGCTCCTGCAGCAGTTGCGCGAAGATCCTGTTCACGTAGAAGGATTCGGTGTCGGCCGGGACGGTCTCCGGGTAGCCGCGGAACAACGGTGTGTGCGCCGTGTCGAAACCGGACTCGCCGTCGAGCAGATCGAGCAGCGCACCACCGAAGCCGGCCAGCGCGGGCGCGGACAGCGAGGCGCAGTAGCGGTACAGACCGACCGACAGCAGCAGACCGCGCTGCACCAGTTCGGCCTGCAGCGCGGACAGTCCGGCCTGAATCGTCAGTGGGCGCCGCAGCCACTGCCAGGCAGAACGCCGTACCGGCGGTGTCAACGCCTTCGCGTCCACCAGCCGCCGCCGTCGCAGCAAAACAGCAGCCTGCCTGGCCTGCCGAGCGCCGGGGTGCTTGCCCTGCTGGTTGCCAGGCTGGTTGCCTGGCTGGGGGGCAGGTCGGGCGGCTGACGGGTCTGACATGCGGCGACTCCCCCGTACGTCTGGCAGGACGGCGCCAGGAGCGGAGAGCGGACGCGCTACTTGGCCTGGTGAAGGAGAAGGAAGCACGTCCAAGAGCCGCCCCTGGCACCAAGAACACTATCGACCGCCACCGACAGTTTCTGTCACCCCACCGGGCCGCCCGGCTACCTGATTGTGGCCCCGGCGAGGTGTCGCCGGGGCCACAAAGAAGAGCTAAAGAAGAGCTCCGGTAGCAGGGTCGGGGCCGCCCCGCCCAGACCCCGCTACCGGAGATCTCCAGAGTAGAGCGTTCCTCCAAATCGTGCGCCACCGGGGCCCGGATTCGATGCCGAACTGACACTGTTGCGCCGCGTCGGGAGCGGCCCGATCACCCTCGGCAGGACGAACACCACGGACTGTTGACGAACGATCGTTTGAATTGCTCCGCAGGACCTCGAATCAGCCTCGATTCAGGCCCGTCCAGGCATTGTGCGAAGTCCCCCGCGCGCCCCTGGTGGGCGAATTCTTCGCACTGTAAGAAATACGTAAAGAAATACGCGGTGTCACCAGTCGTTACCACCGCCGAGACCGTCGCCGTGGAACCAGTCGTTACCGCCGGTGAACCAGTCGTTGCCACCCCCGAGACCGTCGCCGCGACGGCCGCAGAACCAATCGTTTCCCCCGGTGAGCCAGTCGTTGCCGCCGCCCAGACCGTCGTGACCGGTGAGGACATGGAGAGCTGCGATGCGCATGATTTTCGACCCTTCTGGATGCTGACCAACTGATGGAATGCCCGGGGCTCCGGGGTGACCTGACGTGAACAGGCCGTTACTATGAAGACATAACCGCTCAGATCTACCGCTTGTGAGGCTGATGATGATTCTGATCGGTCGGAGCAACTGGTTGCCACTGCGGCAATGGAAGCTCTGGTCGCTGCCCAGGACCGCATTGGCTTATGTGATCGCGATTGATTTGATTGCGGTGACGATTACCACACTCGCGGTCCGGAGCACGCTGAGCGGCCCCAATTCCGGAGTGCGGAACTCGGAGTGGGTCGCCTTCGCGGTGCTGGCGGTGGCTTCCACGCTCCACCTGGAGTGTGCCCGCGGAATCGAGCGCCGACGCGAGCTGGCGGCCAACACCTCACCGCACACGAACCTCAAGTGCCTGTGGATCTTCGCCGCGCTGCTGTTGCTCCCGCTGTCGCTGGTCATCCCGCTGGTCGTGCTGTCGTACAGCTACTCGTGGTTCCGGGTGTACGGGCGGACTGTCGCGCACCGCAAGGTCTTCTCCACCGCGACCTACATCCTGGCCAGCGGCGCCGCGGCCGCCGTACTGCGCGCCGGCGGGCAGATCGAAGCTCCGCGAGTGCCGACGAGCTTCTGGTCGCTGCTGGTCGTGCTGGCCGCCGCGGCGACCTGGTGGCTGGTGAACTACGCGCTGGTCGTCGGCGCGATCCTGCTCGCCACCCCGGAGGCCACCGCGCGTGAGGCGCTCGGTGAACTGTCCAACCAGTTGGTTGTTTGCGCGGGCCTCGGCCTCGGCGTGGCGATCGCCGCGGTGCAGACGTCGTACCCGTGGGTCGTGCCGGTGCTGATGGTGACCGTGCTCGCGCTGCACCGCGATCTCCTCCTGCCGCAGTACCAGCGCGCCGCCGGCATCGACGACAAGACCGGCCTGGCCACCTCGTCGTACTGGGCGAGCGCCGTGCCCGCGGAGCTCGCGCGTGCGGACACCCTGCGCAGCACGGTCGGCCTGCTGATGCTGGACCTGGACAAGTTCAAGGAAATCAACGACACCTACGGTCACCCGGCCGGTGACGAGGCGCTGCGCGCCGCCGGCGAGGCGATCCGCGCCGAGGTGCGGAACGGCGACCTGGTCGCGCGCGTCGGCGGCGACGAACTGGCGGTGCTGCTGCCCGGCGCAGTCGAGTCAGAGGTGCTGGAGATCGCGGAGCGGATCAGGGCGCGGCTTACGGGCCTCACTGTCTCGGTCAGCACGACAAGCGGCCGCAAGGCGATTCTGGACGGCGTGCCGGCCTCGTTCGGCGCGGCTGTGTACCCCGAGGTCGCGGACAGCATGGACCGGCTCATTCTGGCCGCGGACGACGCGCTGCTCACCGCCAAGCGGTCCGGGCGGAACCAGATCGTCCTGGCCCGCCCGGACCAGCTTGAGGCTCGCCCGGAGCCGGACTCCGCCGCGGCCGAGCAGTCCGGTGCGGCGACGGAGGAATCAGTCGCGGACGCGGATCAGCGCCTTACCCCGTAGCGTCCGGTTCTCCAGCGCCCGATGCCCGTCGGCCACGTGGTCGAGGTCGTAGTAACGGTCGATCACCGGCCTGAGATCACCGGCCGCCGCGCGGGCGATCACGTCGGCGCCGGTGACCGAGGTGGTCGTCGAGTCGGCGCGCAGGTCCATGATCCCCTTCACTGTGATGCCGCGGCGCTCGGCCTCCGCCGGGTCGTACGCCGCGAAGCCGCCGCTCGGCGCCCCGTGCGCGGAGAACCAGCCACCGTCCGCGACCACACCGAACGCCGTCGCGCCCAGCTCACCACCGGCTCCTTCGAACACGATATCTGCGCCGCGCCCGCTCGTTGCCTCAAGCACCGATTTCTCCCAGCCCGGCAGGCTGTAGTCGATGAGGACGTCCGCACCCTGGGCCCGGCTCAGTTCGAGCTTCTCCTGGCCGCGCGCTGCCGCGATGACCCGGGCGCCTGCCCTGTGGGCGAGCTGGATGAGCAGCAGCCCCATACCGCCTGCCGACGCGGTGATCAGCACGTTCTGACCGGCCATCGGCGGCGCGAGCTCCTCGAGCATCAACGCAGTGAAGCCGTCGCCGTACACGGCCACGGCGGTCGGCAGGTCGAGCTCGGGCGGCACCTCGACCGCGTCGCTGGTGGCCAACGCGAGCTCGGCATGCGCGCCGAACCCGACGCCGCGGCCCACGACCGTCGTGCCGATCCGGTCCGCAGCGACACCAGGACCGACCGCGCGGACTCGCCCGCCCAGGTTGCTGCCGGGCACGTACGGCGGTCGCACGTCGAAGAACTGACCGTGCTGGCCGCGGCGGATCGCGGTCTCGACGAAGATCAGGTCCGCGATCCCGACCTCGACCAGGAGCTGCCCGGCCGCGGGCTCGGGCTCCGGGACGTCCTGGGTCTCGATCACCTCGGGACCGCCGAACGCGGTCACGACTGCTGCACGCATCTGTACCTCTCTTTCTCGGAGCTCCGAGCGTGCAACCTCAACAAGAGTTGAGGTCAAGTCGGGAAGTTGTCGGCGGCGCGGCGTACCCTGCAGGGCATGTTCGACGCCCTCTTCGTCCCGGCCGACCCGCCCCGCGCGGGCCGGATGGCGCTGTACGGCGACCTGGCCGGCTCCGGTGAGACCGCCGACGGCACCGTCGACCTGGTTCTCCCCCGCGGCAGCGCGGTGCGCCGTACGACGGTGCCCGCCCGGTGGCTGTCGATGGACGAGGTGCTGGCCCGACTGACCGAGCCTGACCCTGCGGACGCGTCGGGCAGCTGGGCAGCGTGGCGTGCGGCCGGGCTCGCAGGGCTGGTGCTGATCGGCCGCGGGCGGCTGGTGCCCGACCGCAGCCCCGCCGGGTACGGCGCGTGGCGGGTCGCACCGCTCGATCCGCCCGACCGCGCCTGGCTGCGAAGCCTCGGCACCGCAATGCCGCCGTACGGTCATGCGCTGGCGATCGAGGGCACCCGGCCGATCCGGCTGCGCGATCCGGAGGAGCTGATCCGGGCGTTCTGGGATGCGCTCGCGGACACCATGGTGCGGACACTCGCGGCCGCGGTCGCCACGCGGCCCGGAGCCGCGCCGTTCGCGGCCGTCGAGCCTGTGGAGCTGCCCGGCCCGACCGCGTGGCTCGACGAGACCTCGTTGGCCGAGCAGGCCGGGACTCGCCTGGTGCTGCGGATCGAGCCGCCGTTCTCCGAGGAAACACCTGATTTCCGGGCGGTTCTGCAGTTGCGGAGTGGTCTCGACCCGAGTCTGCTCGTCGACGTCGCGGACATGTGGAACGCACCGGCCGCCGTACTGACAGCTCTCGGCGAGCGCGCCGAGACCGACCTGCTGCTCGCCCTCCGCCGCGGTGCGCGGGTCTGGCCGCCGCTCGGCTCGGCGCTCCGCGACGCCGCTCCGGAAGAGGTGCCGATCGACGACGTCGCCCTCGATGAGCTCGCCGAGGGCAGCACGGCGCTGGAAGGCGCGGGCATCGAGGTGCTTTGGCCGACCGAGCTGTTCGCCGGGGAGCTGGCCGTCCGTGCCTCGGTGGCGACGCCGACGCCGGGCGCTGTCACCGGGCCTGATTTCAGCCTCACAGACCTGGTGGCGTTTCGCTGGCGTCCCACCCTCGACGGCGAGGAGCTGACCGAGGCCGAGGTCGCCGCGCTCGCCGAGGCCAAGCGGCCGATGATCCGGATGCGCGGCCGCTGGATCCGCGTCGACCAGGACGTCGTCCGCCGACTGCGCACCGGCGCCACTCGCAAGCTCACCGGGGCCGAGGCACTCGGCGCCGCGCTCACCGGGACGATCGACGTCGACGGCGAGTTGGTCCCGTTCGACGCGGACGGATCGCTGGCGTCGATGCTGTCCCGGCTCCGGGCCGCTGAGGAGCCGGCGCCGTTCAGTGAACCGGTCGGCCTGCGCGCGACCCTGCGCGACTACCAGCGCCGCGGCGTGGCCTGGATGGCACAGCTCGCCCACCTCGGTCTCGGCGGCTGCCTCGCCGACGACATGGGGCTCGGCAAGACCATCCAGGTGATCGCCCTGCACCTGCAGCTGCGTGGACGCGGTCCCACGATCGTCGTCTGTCCGTCGACCCTGCTCGGCAACTGGGAGCGAGAGTTCGAGCGGTTCGCGCCCGACGTGCCCGTGCGCCGGTACCACGGGACCGGTCGCACACTCAGCGATCTCGACCCCGGCGAGGTCGTGCTCACGACGTACGGCGTGGTGCGCCAGGATCACCGTGTCCTCGGTGAAATCGCGTGGGGCCTGGCCGTCGCGGACGAGGCGCAGCACGCGAAGAACCCGTTGTCCCGCACTGCCCGCGCACTGCGGACGTTGCCGTCGGCAACCAGGATCGCCTTGACCGGTACACCGGTGGAGAACCGGCTCTCCGAGCTGTGGTCGATCCTCGACTGGGCGGCGCCGGGGTTGCTCGGGACACTCGATCGCTTCCGGCACGACATCGCCGTACCGGTCGAGCGGTTCCACGACGAGGAGGCGACCGCCCGGCTCGCGCGGGTGACCCGGCCGTTCCTGTTGCGGCGCCGCAAGAGCGATCCCGGGATCGCGCCGGAGCTACCGCAGAAGTCGGAACACGACGTCGTCGTACCGCTCACCACCGAGCAGGCCACGCTGTACCAGGCGATCGCGAAGGAGACGCTCGCGAAGATCGAGGAGGCCGAAGGCATCGCGCGGCGCGGTCTCGTGCTGAGCCTGCTCACGCAGCTGAAACAGGTGTGCAACCATCCCGAGCAGTTCCTGCACGAGCCCGGCCCGCTGGAGCGCCGGTCCGGCAAACTCGCCGCGCTGGACGAGTTGCTCGACGTGATCCTGGCCGAGGGCGAGTCGGTGCTGATCTTCAGCCAGTACGTCGAGATGTGCCGGCTGATCGAGGCGCATCTCGCGGCGCGGCAGGTCAAGACCCTGTTCCTGCACGGCGGCGTCGGGGTGCGGAAGCGCTCGGAGCTGGTGGAGCAGTTCCAGGCGGGCGCGGCGCCGGTGTTCCTGCTGTCGCTGAAGGCCGGCGGCGTCGGGCTGACGCTGACGCAGGCCACGCACGTCGTGCACTACGACCGCTGGTGGAACCCAGCCGTCGAGGACCAGGCCACCGACCGCGCGTACCGGATCGGCCAGGACCGCCCGGTGCAGGTCCATCGCCTCGTCACCGAGAACACGCTCGAGGACCGGATCGCCACGGTCATCAACGCGAAGCGCGACCTCGCGGACGCCGTCGTCGGCTCCGGCGAGGCCTGGCTGAGCGAACTGTCCGACGCGGAGCTGACCGAGCTGGTCGAGCTGTCGACCGGTCCGGTTCGGTCCGGGTCGGCCAGCGCGTACAACCCTTCCGCCGTGGGGAAATCCGATGCCTGACGAGAATCGGACGCCGTGGCAGTCCTGGCGACGCAAGGGCGAGGACGACGCAAGTCTGCCTGCGGCCAGGGGGGCTGGAAGCAGGCGATCGTTCGGCGCGACCTGGTGGGGACGCGCGTGGCTCGATGCGCTCGAGCACCGGGCGCGTCTCGATCCCGGCCGGTTGTCGCGCGGTCGGTCGTACGCGCGGCGCGGAAGTGTGCTCGAGTTGACGGTCAATCCGGGCGAGGTCGAGGCCGTAGTACAAGGCAGCCGCGTCACGCCGTACCAGGTGACCGTTCGGATCCGGGCCTTCTCGGCGGACGAGTGGGACGCGGTGGAGCGGAGCGTGTCGGCGCAGATCGGCCGGGTCGCGGCGTTGCTCGACGGCGAACTACCGCCAGAGGTCGTCGACGACGTGCGCGAGGCCGGCCTGGAGTTGCTGCCCGGCGCGGGCGAGGTGCTGACGAACTGCAGCTGCCCGGACTTCGCCGTACCGTGCAAGCACTCCGCGGCCGTCTGCTACCAGGTGGCCGATGCGCTGGACGACGATCCGTTCGCTTTGCTGTTGCTGCGTGGGCGGCGCCGGGACGAGTTGCTGGAGGCGCTCCGCTCGCGTCGTGGCGGTGGCGGCAGTGCGACCGCTGCTGCTGCTCCGTCTGCGCCGGTGGGGGTTCGTGCCACGGAGGCGTTCGGTCGAACCGATCCGGGTGCGGTGCCAGTTCCGCCGCGGCCGATGAATGCGCCCGGTGTGCCTGTCGCGGTCAAGGTCCTGGACCCGCCGCAGTCGTCCGGGGTCGACGTCCGCGACCTGATCGCCCTCGCCACCGACGCCGCCCGGCGCGCCTGGGCACTCGCCTCCGGCGACACCGCCGCCGAACTGACCCACGCGCAGGACCTGGCGCGACGCGCCGCCGACCTCCTCGGTACGCCGGAACTCGCCGACCTCGCCCACCGCGCCAACATGTCCGCCCGGCAACTGACCACCTGGGCCACCGCCTGGCGCCACGCCGGCCCCGGCGGTCTCGCGGCAACCGCCGACCCGCCACACCCCGCAGACCCGGAACTCCTGGCCGAGGCTGCGAGTTTGTTGCCCAACGCAATCATCGAAGGCAACCGGGTGACCGCAGGCAAGGTCCAACTCCGCCTGGGCCAAGACAACCTCTGGTACCGCTTCGACAACACCTTCAACGACTGGACCCTCACCCGCCCACCCGCCTCCACCCCCGAAGAACTCCTGTAGCGGCACCCCACAACCCGCCGCCCGGCCCAGGTGACGATCTTTGCGCTGGCCCAGGTGACGACCTTGCGCTGGACCAAGTGACGACCTTGCGCTGGCCCAGGTGACGATCTTTGCGCTGGCCCAGGTGACGATCTTGCGCTGGCCCGCGGAACCGTCGGTGACAGGCCCGCGTGACCGTCAGACACCGACCCGCGTGACCGTCCGACACCGACCCGCGTGACCATCAGACACCGACCCGCGTGGCCGTCAGACGCCGACCCGCGCGCCAACTGTGGGGCGTATGAACAGGTCGTGGTGGGACCGGGGTGGTTATTTCCTGTTCAAACCCCCAAGTTGGCGTCAGCACCCCCGAGTTCTGGTTCGCGACACCCCTCGCGCGCTGGGGAACGTACGCGACGTACGCGACGTACGCGACGTACGCGACGTACGCGACGTACGCGGCGCCGAGCGGCGCCCGTGAGCAGTCCGCGCCCTGCCCACGGAACCGTCGGACACCGACCCACATGACCGTCCGACACCGACCCGCGCGCCAGCCGTATGGGGTTTGAACAGGTTGTGGTGGGTGGGGAGTGGCTATTTCCTGTTCAAGGCCCCGGTTTGGGGTGACCACTCACGAGTTGTGGTTCGTGGTGGCGGGGCAATGCTTTGGCGGGCGGCGCGTTCTCGCGGGTGATGCTCAGGCGGGAGGTGCTGTTCCGGGAGGTGCTGTTCCGGGAGGTGCTGTTCCGGGAGGTGCTGTGGCGGGAGGTGATCGGTGGATCGGCTTCGGCCGACGCGGCGGAGTTGCCTTGCCGGAGATCACCACCGTTCTCTACGCTGAGGAAAGTTGAGAACGGACGTTCTCGACGGAGAGGAAAGATTTCGAGATGCCCGATGCAGCCCGGCCGCCGTTGCCGCCGTTCACCAACGAGACCGCGCGTCAGAAGGTGCGCATGGCCGAGGACGGATGGAATTCGCGCGACCCGCAGAAGGTCGCCCTCGCCTACACCGAGGACTCTCGCTGGCGGAACCGCACCGAGTTCCCGAGCGGACGCGCGGAGATCGTCGCGTTCCTGACCCGCAAGTGGAACACCGAGCTCGACTACCGGCTGATCAAGGAGCTCTGGGCGTACGACGGCAACCGGATCGCGGTGCGGTTCGCGTACGAGTACCACGACGACTCGGGCCACTGGTTCCGTTCGTACGGCAACGAGAACTGGGAGTTCGACGGCAACGGTCTGATGCGCACGCGCTTCGCGTCGATCAACACCGCGCCGATCGCCGAATCCGACCGGAAGTTCCACTGGCCACTCGGCCGCCGGCCCGACGACCACCCTGCCCTGAGCGACCTCGGCCTCTGAACCCGCAGGACGCCCACCGCGCCGCCCACCGGCCCGGGCCACAACTCGCGGGCGCCGACCCCAACCCGGGGCCGTGAACAGGCAATAACCACCACCCACCCACCACAACCTGTTCAAACCCCCGAAAGTCAGCGCGTAGGACGGCGCGGGCCTTGACACGGCGCGGGCCTTGACACGGAGCGGGGCCTGACGCGGAGCGAGGCCCGCCGCATACGCCGCCATCACGTCACCGCGCCACCGCGCTGCCCGCCAGCGCGAGCCACAACTCGCGGGCACCGACCCCAAACCGGGGCCGTGAACAGGCAATAACCACTCCACACCCACCACAACCTGTTCAAACCCCCGAGAGTTGGCGCGTGGGGCAGGGCCCGGCGTGGGGCAGTGCCGGCGTGGGGCAGGCCCGGCGTGGGCCAGGGCCCGGCGTGGGGCAGGGCCCGGCGTGGGGCAGGGCCCGGCAAGGGCCGTGCATGGGCCGTGCATGGGCCGGGCATGGGCCGGGCATGGGCGCGGGGCGGGGACCGGCGCGGGGCCTGACACGGAGCGGGGCCCGCCGCATACGCCGCCATCACGTCACCGCGCCACCGCGCCACCCACCGACCCGAGCCACAACTCGCGGGCACCGACCCCAAACCGGGGCCGTGAACAAGAAATAACCACTCCACACCCACCACAACCTGTTCAAACACCCGAGAGTTGGCGCGTGGGGCAGGGCCCGGCGTGGGGCAGGGTCCGACATGGGGCAGGGTCCGACATGGGGCGGGCACTGGGCGAGGCCGGGCGCGGGGCGGGGGCGGGCGCGGGGCGGGGGCGGGCGCTGGGCGGGGCCGGGCGCGGGGCGGGGACCGGCGCGGGGCCGGGTTGGCGTGGGGCGGGCGCTGGGCAGGGACCGGCGTGCGGCGGGGACCGGCGTGGGGCGGGCGCTGGGCGGGGACCGGCGTGCGGCGGGGACCGGCGTGGGGCGGGGTTGGGTCAGCGGCGGCGGAGGCTGGTGTGGTCTTCGAGGGCTGCGATCAGGTGGTTGGCGATCTTCGTGTGGCCGGTGACCGTGGGGTGGACCTGGTCGGTGCAGTCGGCTTCGGTGATCCAGGTGGTGGAGTCGATGTGGACGAGGTTCGGGTCGTCGAGGGACTTCACCGCGGCCTGGATCGCGTCGGCGTGTTTGCCGTTGAAGGGCGGCAGCGCGACGATCCGCGTGCTGGGGTACGCCGCGCGCACCCGCCGTACGTAGGCCGCGTACTCCTCGGGTTCCAGGGTCGGGTCGTTCACGCCGAGGTTGATCACCACGACGTCGGAGGGCTCGATGCGCTCCGCGGGTGAGCCGGCGTAGTTCCAGCCGAAGGATTCGATCCCGCCGGGGACCTCGCCGTTGCCGGGTTTGCTGATCCCCTGACTGCCGAACCCGACCTGGTACGACGTCGCGCCGAAAGCGCGGGCGGTGAGGTACGCGTACGACGCCGCGCCGTCGGCGCCCTCGGACTCGGGATGTTCGCTCAACGCGCGAACGCCCTGCGTGATCGAGTCGCCGTAGAACTCCAGCCGCGGCCCGCCGGGACGTCCGCTGAGCCGCAACCGGGACTTCGCATCGAGGACGAGGCCGGCGAACACGACCGCGCACTCGAATGGCGGGTTCCATCGGTTGACGTGCTCGTTGACGTCCTTGACCACGATCTCGACGCGGTGCCGGCCGTCGGGCGCTTCGAGCTCGACGACCGGCCCTTCGATGACGTGCAGCCGCGGTTCGCCGTCGTCGACGGTGATCCACAGGTGCGGCGGGACGGTCAGACCGGCGGTGTCGAACAGCAGCTGCAACCGCTCACCGGCGTACGAGAACGAGATCCGGGACCCGGAGTTGACCGTGATCGCGACGCCGGGCTGGTGACCCCACTGTCCCTCCAGGACGATGCGCGGATCGGACGGGGCGACGACCTCGCCTGGCTCGAACGGCACGGCATGCTCCTTCTGCTCGGTTGCCGCCCCATTGTGCCCGCCCGCTCACCAGCCCTCCTTCCGAGCCCGTGCCTCGAACAGCAGGATCCCGGCCGACAGCGCGACGTTCAGCGAGTCCGCCTGACCGAGCATCGGGATCGACACCGCGTCGAACCCCTGGTCGTGCCACGCCCGCGACAGTCCCGAGCCCTCCGAGCCGACGACGAAGGCGGTCGGACCGTCGTACTGCGGGACTCGGTAGGTGCCCGTTGCGGCCGGGTCGGCGAGGTGGACGCGGAACCGGTGGCTGCGCAGCCAGGTGGCCGCGGCCGGGATGTCGCCGAACTCGACGATCGGCGTCGAGAGGACGGTGCCGCGACTCGCCGAGTACACGGCCGGATGGGTGGGGCGGGCGCGGCGGCTGGTCAGAACGAGGCAGTCGGCGTTCGCGGCGTCCGCCGTCCGGATCAGGGTGCCGAGGTTCCCGGCGTACTCGACGCCGTCGGCGACCAGGACCAGCGAGCGGCTGGTGAAGCGGAACGTGTGCGGACGCCACTCCGGGACCCGGGCGATCGAGATCAGGCCGTCCGAGCGGGTTTTGCGGGACAGCCGGGCGAGCAGCTTCGCGGAGATCCGGTAGACCTCGGCGGCGCGGTCCGCTACCTGGGCGGCGAGCTGGGCGAGGTCCGCCGTACCGGCCTCGGGGCACCAGAAGAAGGCCTCGACGGGGGCGGACGTGGTGAGCAGGCGGTCGTGTTCCCAGGTGCCCTCGACCATGATCCGGCCGGGTGAACCGTCCTTGCGCAGCGCAAGCAGGTCACGGACACGGGGGTGTTGCGCGCCGACGGGACGCGCATGGTGCACAGTCATGTGCAAGCTCCGAACGGAGAGAATCAGCAAGCGCGCCGGGGACCCTGCGACAGGGTCCGCACCGGCGGGGCGACGCCACCAGGCGCCGTGGTACTGACGCGGCCTTCCCGACCGCGTCAGCCAAGGATTCTCATCACATCTCGGATGGTAGGCAGCCGCCGATCGGCCGTCATCCGGTTTTCCACAGGCGCGCGGCAGGCCGGTTTTGGTCTGTCGGTGCGGCTGGTTAGAGTCCCTTGTCCGATATCCCCGGGCCTGTCTACCCGGGCTCATTCACGGGAGGGAGTGCGGATGGACGCGACACTGCTCGACGCCGAGGCCGAGGCGGCTGTGCTGCGGGTCTACCGTCAGGTGTTCGCCGTGCTCGCCCGGGAGTCCGGCGCGATGATCGTCGACCCCGAGCTGCTGGACGTCGACCAGGCGATCCTGGACGCGTTCGCCGAGGCGGGCAGCGACGGCCTGACCGTGGAGCAGGCCACGCTCGCCTGCCGGGCGTATCCGCACGACGTGATCGTCCGCCGCTTCGAGGTGCTGCGGCAGTACGGCGCGATCACCAAACTCGTCGACCGGCCGAACGAGTTGCGCCACCGCGCCGCCTTCGCGCCGTACGTGATGCTGATGTTCCTGCGCCGGATGTCCGTCCAGGGCGGTCAGGGCGAGCTGCACCAACTGCTCACCCTCGAGGCGCACAGCGTCAGCGACCCGCAGGCGACCGTCGACGACGGGCGGGCATCGATCGGCCGGCTGACCAAGGTGTTCCGCCTGCTCGGCAACGAGCTCGCGATCCTGGTCTCGACCAGCACGACCGCCCAGCTCCGGGAGAACGCGCAGCTCGCCTGGGGCAACGAGCGACTGATCGAGCAGGCCGAGAAGGTGCACCGGCTGGTCCTCGGCCGCTGGCCTGAGCTGCATCGCGACTGCACCGAGCTGCGGATGGCCCTCGCGGCCTATGCGGACGCCGTCCAGCTCGCCGCGGGCCGCCTGGTCGAGCGAGCCGGTACGACGCGGGCGCTCGGGCTGCTGCCCATCGAGACCTGGCTGACGTTCACGCGGAGCAGTGAGCCCGACGCGCTGGCCGCCGTACTGGACGGCATCCTGTTCGACGCGGCCGCGCCCGATTTTTCTGCGCAGACGCTGGTCGAGGCTGTGGAGACAGGACGCCGCAGCGGGTCCGCGCGGATGGCGCCGCCGCGTCCGACCGCCGATCTGGAGGCGCCGGAGTCCGCCGCCGCGACCGATCGTGAGGACCTGCGCGCCGAGGCCGAGCGAGTGCTGGCCGGCCGCACGTCGGTCAACATCGTCGAGGTTGTGGACGAGGCCGGCGACTGGGTCACCGCCCGCCGCGTTCTCGCCGAGCTCACCGCGGCGCACCTGCACGACGAACTGGACTACGAGCTGGTCTGGTCGGACGGTATGCGCATCGACCCGGCGGCAGGTACACCGTGGGCGACCGACGGCGTGTTCCGCCGGGTGACGCGGTGAGTACCGAAGCCGTCGAGCGGCGGCTGTACAACGCACTGTGGTGGGCGAAGGTGCAATCGGCCGGCCCGCTCGAGGTCGACCCGGACACGCCTGCTGTCGCCGGCCTCACCCGAGCGCCTGCACCGGACGGGTCGTCCGTCTGGCTGGTTCCGACGCTGCCCTCAGGCGCGGGGCATGGCGTCCTCGAGGAGCTTGGCACTCCCCCGGTCGCCGTCGAGCAGCCGAACGAGACGGCTCGCGTCCTCGCGATCTGCGTCGCCTGCTGCTGGACCGACCGCAGCGGGCCCGCCTGGCCCGGATCGACCGGCACGCTCGCGCAGGTCAGGTCCGTGTACGCCGGGATGCGCGGCCGCCCCGAGCAGCCGAGCGATCTGACGCTGATCGTCGGCAGTCTGCGTCGCCTGCATGCCACGCACTGGCTGCTGTGGGACGACAAGTCCGGCGAGGTCCGCCTCGGCCCACGGGTGATCACCTGGACGCCCGCCGACCTGTCCGCCCTGCGCGACCTGTGCAGGCATCTCCCGGAACCGCCGCCTGCTGTGCTGACCGCGCCGCCCGCCGACGCGCCTGCGCCAGAGCCGGACGGGGCACTCCCCGAGGAGGGCACGGATGACTGACCAGCATGCGTTGTTCGATCCGTTGCTCCAGGACCTCAGCGACCGTTCCCGCGACGAGGTGCTGACCGCGTTCAGCGCCGTGCAGTACGCCGCGCACCCGGTCGCCGAGGTGCAGCTGCCCGGCCTGCGCGACGTGACGTTGCGCCGTCAGGTGCAGCGAATGCTCAAGCTGATCGGGCGGACACTCGTCCACGTCGACAGCACCCATTGGACAGCCGGGTACGACGACGACATCGCGGCCAGCCTGGTCGCGCAGGGCTGGCAGCCGTTGAGTGTCGTCGACCGCGCGGTGCTGGTACTCGTGCTGATCCATTCGGTCGCGATCCCCCGCAGTGAGGGCATCCTGACCGGCGACAGTTGGAAGTCCGCGCGACCGACCACTGTCGACGAGTTGCGGACCAGCCGGATCAGCAGCGAGGAGCGCCGGCTCGCGCTGCAACGGTTGCGTGCGGCGGGGCTGGTTCAGCTGTCCGGCGATCACTCGAGCGGACCGGCGTACATCCCGGGTCCGCAGCTGCAGCGGCTGACCCCGGCGGCGCGTCGGCGCCTGCAGGATCAGCTGATCCTGGCCGCCGCGCCGGCCAGTCCGATCGCGGAGGCCATCCGCGCGCGCAACGGCGTACCAGCAGAGACCAGTACGACCACGGGAGACGATGCATGAGCGAGCGAGGCCGTCGATGAGGAGCGAAGCCGCCGAGGACGGGCCGTTCGACATCCTGGGGTCGAAGGTGCTGTTGGGTGTCCAGGTCGTCGACCTGTCACGCCTGTCGACGCATCCGATTCCGATGATCGGCCGTGGGCTGATCACGGTCGCCGGCCAGGGCCCCACCGACTCCAACGGCGCCGGCAAGTCGTCGTGGATCGCGGCGCTCAGCCTGCTGCACGCCGACGAGCAGTGGCGCCTGAGCAGTGGTGCACCGGGGGCGGCCGAGCTGCTGTTCACCGCCGAGGCCGCCGGCCAGGAGGGCAACTGGTCGAACGTCGACCGTGGCTACATCGTCGGCGTCTTCTCCGAGCCTGATCTCACCGATCTCGAGGAGATCGAGGCCGCCGCTGTCACGGTCTGGCTGCGGATCAACCGCAAGGCGTCGTACATCGACCTGCGCTGGAAGCAAGGCCTGCACATCCCGTACGGCGCGACCGAGGCCGAGCGTGCCGCGGGTGCGGACGCGTTGTGGGCGGCCCTTCCGCACTCGAACGGGCGCACCGACTTCCACGCCAACAAGCTCTCCCAGGTGCTGTACGGCGGGCAGGTGCGCTGTGTCTCGTTCCTGTCGACGTCGGTGCGATCGAGCCCGACCGCGAACCTGCTGGCCGAGCCGCTCAACGAGCTCGGGCCGGCCCGGATCTTCAACGCGATCGCGACGCTGACCGGGCTCGATCACGAGCTCGAGCAGGAGCAGGCACATCGCTCCGCCGAGCACACGCAGCGCGAGGCGACCAAGCAGGCCACCGCGGACCTGCAGCGGTGGGAGCAGGAGATGGCCACCGTCGAGGCGAGCATCCAGCAGCGCGCCGCGGCGCGGGCCGCCCTCGCCGCCGCGAAGGAGTCGTGGCGGGCACGCTCGGCGCGGCACCTGATCGACGGCGCCGCGCGGAACGAGGAAATCCTGCAGGAGCTGGCGGTTCTCGACGAACGGGTCGCCGAGCAGGAAGCCCGGAAGGAGGCCGTTGAGGCCGAGATCGATGCTTTTGGCAACGAGGAAGGGCTGCTCCGCGATGTCCAACTGACCCGCCAGGAGCGGGACCGGCTGGATGCTCGTGACCGCGAGCTCGACCTCGCGCAGCGATCGGTACGCGAGCAGCTGGAGCGGCTCGGCCAGGAGCATCGGCGACTGCTGGAGGCGGGGCGTTCGGCGGACGGTCGCGATCTCGCGGCGGCGGCCGAGGAGCAGGCCGAGGCTCGCGCTGTGCTCGAGGAGCACATCGGGCGCGACCACGCGGCCCGCTCCGCGGTCGAGTACGCGACGGCCGAGCTGCGCGAGGCGGAGAGCGGCCAGACCGTGTCGGCGCCGCAGCAGCAGGTCCTGGAGAACGCCGGGATCGAGTGCGGTGCACTCACCGACATCACCGAGCTGCCCGCGGCCGACCGTGCCGAGTGGGAGCCGCGGCTGGCGCCGTACCGCGAGGCGGTCGTCATCGATGCCGCCGACGCCGCGATCGCGTCCACCGCGCTGGCCGAGGCCGGGTACGCCGGATTCGTGCTGGTGCTGGCGAATCGGCCCGGTGCTGCCAAGACGACCGGCAAGCGCGGGCCGCGGTCCGCGGACAAGCGTTTCGCGCTGGACGCGTTCTTCGCGGCCATCGGCGAGCGCGCGACGAAGGACACCATCGACGACGCGGCCGGTGTGATCGCGGTCGGTCAGTTCGACGAGCCGATCACCGGCCGGACCGCGCGGATCGAGGCCGCGCGCCGCCGCCTCGAGGCCGCGGTCGAAGCGCGCGCCGAGGCGTCTGCCGCGCTCGACCAGGCCCGCGCCCGCGTCGAGCAGGCCGAGCGGCGTACGGCGGCCGCTCGCGCACTGGCCGACGCGGAGAAGGTGCAGGAGCAGATCCTCGCGCTCCGCGAAGCCGTCGACCGCCACGAGACCGACCGCGACGCGCTCGCACCGCAACTGCAGGCCGCGAAGGAGTCGGCCGAGGCCGCCGCCGGTCAGCAGCTCGTCCGCGACGAGCGGTTGAAGAACCTCGAAGCCACCCGCCGCGACCACGACCGGATCCTCGACGAGTTGACCGCCCGCCGGCTCGCGCTGCGCGAGGAGCAGACCATGCTCGATCTCACCGCGCGCGCCACGGCCTGGGGCGGTACACCAGCCGAGGCCGAGGAGTTCATCGTCTCGCTACCTGACGACGCACAACGCCGTACGACGGCCGACTGGAATCATCAGGCCTGCACGCAACTCGACGAGGTGATCCGCCGCTGCTTCCCGAACGCCCGCGCCCGCGACGAGATCCCCACCGAGCTGTGGGAAATTCTGAACGGCCCGGACGGCTGGACGAACGGTTCGCTCAGCGACCGTGTCGGCCTGGTCCCGGCGCTGCACCGGACGCTGAGCAGCCATCTCGCGCAGCACGAGACGTTCGACAGCCTGCAGCAACAGCAGATCGCCAGCCAGCGCGCCGAGCGGAACGCCGCGCTCGAACGCGCCCGCGAAGGGCTCGCCGAGGCCGAGAGCACGGCCCGCGCCCACCGCGCGTCGCTTGCCGACGGCATCAAGGCGCGGCTGCGGCTGGTGTCGCAGGAGTTCGACCGGCTCGACCAGCAGTACGGTGGGTACGGCGCGAAGCTGGAATTCCCCGAGCCCGACCCGCCGGCCGAGCCGGACAAGCCGTGGCGCTGGACGGTCACCCCGAAGTGGCGACGCTCCGAGGGCGGTCCGTTCTCGGCGTTCAACGTCAAGGGCAACACCGCGCAGATGGACGAGAAGGCGGTCAAGCTCGTCTGCGCTGCGGCGCTGGCCGGTGGCTCGGACCGTCCGCTGCTGCTGATCCTGGACGAGCTCGGGCGCAACCTCGGCTCGCAGCACCGGCGCGAGGCGGTGGCGTTGTTCGAGCAGATCGGCCGTGACCGGAACATCACGGTCATCGGCGCCCTCCAGGACGACATGGAGCGGTACGCGCTCGCCTCGTCCCGGCTGTACGTGAAGCTCCGCCGCAGCTCCGACACCATGCCGTACAACCAGGCGCCGGTGGTGAAGGGCAACGAGGAGAACGCGGCCCGCGTCGAGCTGCTCCGCGAGTGGCTCACGTCGTACCGTGGCTCGACGCCGACCCTGGAGCTCGCGTCGCCGACCCTCACGTAGTCGGCTGCGCTGCTGGTGGTTGCGCGACGGCTCGGGGATGCGACGCTGACATCACTGAGCCCAGGCGGCATTCTCACGGAGAGCTGCGATTCGGCGGGTAACGAGCGCGCCTGGGCCGCTCGTCGCTGCGACACTTGCTTGACAAGTGTCCAGATTTCGCTGTGATATTTCCAAAATCCGACCCCGGTGCTCCCGGTCGGGCCCGGGGTACAGCAAACTGTTCCGGTGACCGTTCCGGAGAGGCGTCGTGTCCACGCGCGCCGAGTTCTGGTCAAGCGGTCGTATGACGGCGTACCGTCGCCATCTGGCACCGCATCGTCCGGTGGCACTGGGTCGTTCCGTGACACAGCGTCAAGCTGTGGCACCGCACCATGCTGTGGCAACGGTGCGGTGCTGCTGCACCGGTCGGCTCATGATCGGAGGGCGTGAATGGCATCCTGGCTGCTGCGCGCCCAATGGCCGCATCGTGACGAGACCATCGAGCACCGCGCGCTCCGCGTCGGCCGCACGCTGACCGCCGTCGCCGTGGCATTCCCCGACGTCCACAGCTGGACGCAGGACGAGCGCTGGGGCTACCACGTCCTCGAGGCCGACGGCTCGACGCCGCTCGAGGAAATGGTCGAGGCCACCACGAAGGTGCTGGCCAACGGTACGAGTACGACGCGGCTGCATCTGCAGAGCACCGGCGAGCTGCCGTGGCTCTTCGACCTGTCCATGGGCGGGACGATGACTACCGTGTCGGATCAGCTCACGTTGCATTGGAGCGACGAGGACGCACTGCGGCAGCCGGAACGGTTCGCGCAGGTTCTCCGCGCGGTGGTCTCGATCTGGGAGCCGCAGTGGGCGAGCATCGCCGATACTGAGCTCGCTGCCGCGGCAGGGGTCTTCCGGCGCGGCATTCCGATGATGGGGTGGCTCACGTACGTCCGCGGCCTGGTCGCCGGCGCGCCCGGCGTCGACATCGCGCTCACACCCTACGAGCGGGGAACTTTGCTTCAGGCCCCTGTCTCCCCCACGGACCTGACTCCGGTCCACATCTGTGCAGCGGCCGCGCTTGTCGGCATCGCCCCTGAGGACTGACGCACCGTCGGTACGACATACGGGTCTTGAGCAGGTCGGAGGTACGGCCCGCTAGGCTCGGGTGATGGCTGGACTGGTGTTGCTCGTCGGGTTGCCGGGTGCCGGAAAGACAACGTGGGCGAAACGCCTCGAGGACGAACGCAAGGCGCTGCGGTTCACGCCGGACGAATGGATGCAGCCGCTGTTCGACACCAACGACGCCGACGGCCGCCGCTGGGTCCTCGAGTCGCAGCTCTTCTGGAACCTCGCCGCCCGCGCCTTGACGCTCGACGTCAACGTGATCCTCGACTACGGCTGCTGGTCCGCCGAAGAACGCCACCTCTTCCGCACCCGAGCCCAGTCGCTGGGCGCAACGGCCGAAATGGTCGTCCTGGACATCCCCTTCGACACGCTGTGGTCCCGCATCGCCGCCCGCAACGCCAATCTCCCACCCGGCACCTTCGCAATCTCCCATGCCGACCTGACGGAGTGGACCACCCGATACGAACCGCCGACCCCCGAAGAGCTGATGACGTGGGACCATCACCAACTCATCCGCGAGTGACCACCACCTGGCTCGGCAGCCAAGCAGCCGCCGGCTCCCAGTACCTGTCAGAAGCCGGCGGGCGGGCGGTATTCGGTTTCAGCGCCGACGCCTAACGCGACGGTTGTGGTGCGGTGCAGTCGATCTGCGGGTTGGCGCCGACGTAGTTGAGCGGCCCTGCGACGATCGTCACCAGGGTCGTACCGATCCGAGCGCAGGTCGCGTCGGAGCCGGCGAAGTAGTTGCGTTGCACGGCAGCTGCCAGTCCGATCAGCAGCCAGACGAGAACGACGACGGCAGCAGCACGGGAACCGGTCGTAGAGGCCCTACGAGTGCGCATGTTCACCTCCAGGGTTGGGCGCACACCCCCGTGTGAACGGCCCACCTGTTCCCGGCGGCTTCGCGGCGGAAACTCAGCTTTCGCGCACGTCGTAGTACGGCTTGATGTGCCGGTTGACGTACGTACCGATGCTGGGCGCCGCCATCAACGCCGCGAACTCGGGCTGTGGAACGTCGAAGTACTGGTACGTGTCGCCACTGACGTACTCGACCTCCAACGTGCCCTCGGCCCATCCGACCGATCGCACACTCGACGAGTTCACCGGGTGTCGCCTCATCCGCGGCTCCTTCCGCACACGTTCAGCGGGCTCAGTCTGCCTCCTTCCGCGGTCAGGACGTGGGAGATCGCTCCGGGGTAGGTGCTTGGAGTCGCGCGAGGGCGCGGGTCAGGTCGCCCAGCGCGGTGCTGAGCTCGGCCAGCGCGGCGTTGTCGAGCGGGCCGCTCGGCTGGTCCAGGCCGAGGTTGGCCGCGAAGCGGACATGCGCGTCCGGCGGCGCCTGCTTCAGGTAGCCGTCCAGGGCTTCCTGCAGCGCGGGGCTCGGCACGAGCTCCGGTCTCTCCTTCCACTTCGTCAGCGTGCGCGGCGATATGCCGAGCTGGTCGGCGAAGGCCTCGTTGGTCAGCCGTAGCGCCGTACGCAAGGCATGCGCGTGGCGGCCGGTCCATTCGTCGATGACTGTCATCCGTGCTGCTCCTCGCAGGTCGGTCACTCCCTGCAATGAGAATATGGCGATTCGGTCACGCCGGAGGGCAGAATTTGTGCGCTGTGGATACCGGTTGAGTTCCTGGTGAGGACCGGCGGCCGGGCGTTGACTTGGCGCATGGACGAGATCAGCGGGACAACCGCGACGCTGCTGCGCACGACGCGCGAGCGCCACCTGCGCATCACCCGGGGCGCCGGCCCACGCCGCTTCGAACTGGTTCGGCACCGCGACGTGTCAGGCGTCAGCGGCACGGGCGTGGTCGCCGAAGGAATCGAGTGGAGCGACGGTACGGTCGCGCTCCGCTGGGGCGGGCACTACCCGACCACGACGGTCTGGCAGGACGGCATCAGCGCCCTGCTGGCCGTGCACGGCCACAACGGCGCCACCGTGATCCGCTGGCTCGATGAGTAGCTCACACCGACTGCCGGTGAGGCGGGCCCGCCCTGCCAACGGTCCGCCTTACCGGCTCACTCAGTGCAAAACCTCTCCCGGTACGCCGGATCGCTCGCCGTATGCGCCTGCGCTGCGGTGTCGGTACCGGCCGCCGCGTGACCGGCCTGCTCGAAGGCGGTGCCGTTCGGAGGGACGTCGGCCGGGGGCGAGGCATGGGAGGTGACGGGGAGTTGATCGGGTGTGGAGGCGAGTTCGACGTGAGGTGATTGCTCGCGGGTGGAGGGCTTGATGGCGGGATCGCGTACTGGCAGGTCGTTGGCGGCGGCAGAGAGATCGGTGAGCGTGTCCAGGAGTTCGACAGCAGCCTCTACCTCGCCCGGGTGGTTGGACAGCCACCACACGGCCGCAGAGCCGGGGGGTAGCGAAGACGTCGTCCTTCAGGTACGCACGTTTGTCCTGTTCCATCCGGCGCTCGAGCAGCGTGGTCTGCTCCTGCCGATGCAGTGCGGCGAGTCGCTGCAGATGCTTCTGGTCAGCCTCCGGCAGCCGCAGTCGTACGTCGGTGGCCCAGCAGCGGACCAGACCCTTCTCGTCCAGCGCCGGTTCACCGAGGAGCGCGGCCAGCCGATGCTGGTTGAACGCTTCCTCGGTGACCTGCTGCCGAGCGGTCAGCGAGCGCGCACGGTCCAGCAAAGCGTCAACAGCCACCGCCCCGAGGTCCGCATGACGCGACCCCGACAGCACCGTCGACCACTGCACCACCGCCGAGAAACTGAACTGGAACTCCGGCGATGCCGACGGCAACCGCACATCGGCAACAGTCCTGGACGGCGGCCCGGTGAACACCGGCTCCGGCGGCGGCAGTACGACGGAACTCCCCGCCTGCACCGGCTGCGCGACCACCGTCCGCCGCTCGTCGGGCTGCTTCCACACCACGGCCAACAACACCAGCAGCACCACGATCAACACCACAGCCGCCCAGGCCGGCAACCCAACCACCAACGAAACGACGTACAGCACCAGAACGATCGCGGCGGCAGTCAGGAGCGAGTTCCGATGAAGTCTCATGGGGCAGTCCTTCACCGCGTCGGGCGGAATCCACAAGAAGTGTCACACGCCTGGCCTCCCGCGGCCGCTGACCGCGTGTCGTCAGGATCCCTAGGGAATCAGGGTTCGCCGGCCAACCCGGACGAGGCCGTGTCCCGCTCTGGGGCGGCTCTCAGGTCGACAATCTGTCGCAAGGCCGGCAGGTTGAACTCCTCCCGCAGAGCCCTCGCGAGATCGGGAAGATCGGCTTGGTCCAAGGCCTCCGCCAAGCCATGGGCTGTGGGACGACGGGTTGAGGCATCAAGTTTCCTCACCGCGTCGATCAGCAGTTGCGCCTCAGCTGAGTCGTCGGCCTCGTTCCTGCCGTTCGCGAACTGGGAGAGCTTGGTCAGGACCCCGGCGAGCCCGACCGCCTGTTCGACCGATTCCTGGTTGCGCGCCAACCACCAGACCATGGCCGAAGCCGGAGTCCGCAACGCGTCCTCACGCAGATACGTGCGGATCTTCGTCTCGTTGAGAGTGTCGACCTCCCACAACAAGCCACGTCGTTGGGCCTCGTCCATCTTGGCAAGGTGCTGCTGGACGGCCTCCGGAAGTTCGAGGCGCACCTCAGTGGCCCAGACCTCCAACTCCCCTGACGCCTCTGGCTGTGGCCGGCCGACGCGAGCGGCGAGCTCATGCTGAGCCAGCGAGTACTGCGCCGGCCGCCACTTGCTCGTCACCTCACGTGCCTGCAGGAGGACGAGGGCGCGCGCAAGGTCCGGGTGGTACGACCTTGGCTTGCCCGTCCGCCAGTGCACTGTGGCAGACAACTCCAGGAAGACCGTCTCGTCCGCGGTCGGCAGCCCACTCGTGACGAGCGGTGTCGCTTCTGCGGTGTCCCCGATCGCTGGCTTGACGGCCACCGCCTTTTGATAGACAACGAATCCGAGGACCGCCACGGCAGTCAGGATGACCAGGCCGCCCCATCCCAGCTGCACAGTGAGCCACACAGCGCCGGCCGATGCTACAAGGCCAGCGGCTGCGTACCCGAGTCTACGATTCGCACTCATTCTTCGGCCTCCGTAGCAGTCGGTAGATTGCTCAGTCGTCCACCTCGTACGAGCTCGTTGACGGCCCGCGCCGTTCGCTGACTCAGCGGATCCTCACGCCCCTCGAACCACTCGAACATGGCGTTCAGCAAGTCATCGAGGAACTCACGGCGACCTGCGCAGCACAGTGCGAGCAGGTGCACAAGGTGTCCCGCGTCCACGATCTGCCCATTGCCGAGCAGGTCCGAATGCGCCACGAGCCAAGGTCGGAGGAGTTCGCGACGCCGCGCCCGCGGCGTCGCGTCCAAGGCCTGTTGCCACCCGGCCACGATCCGCGCGGCCGCTTCAGTTCCGGCGAACAGAGGCAGCCCTTCGGGTGCAGCAACCGCCGCGAACATCGTGGGCGTGAACCGCCACGGCTCGAGAACCTGGTCGATGACAGTCAGGCGAGTTTCGGGTGGTTCCGAGAGTCGCTTCAACCCGTGACAGGCGTCCGCCTGTACGCCGGGATCCGAATGTTTGGTGAGCCAGCACAGGCGAACGACTGCCTGATCCAGGAATCCGTTGCTCAAGACGTTGACGCAGGCCGCGACGACGATTGCCACCCGGCCGGGTGACAGGTGCGTGTCGCGAGCCCAGGTGTACAGAATCTGGCGCGCGGGCGAAGCCGTTCGATCATCGTCGAGAAGGTCTTCGAACAACGCGTAGGCGGCCGATCGTTGCGCCCACTGGCGAGCGCTCGACCACTTGTCGACCACGCGAAGCGCGAGGTCGGCTTGACGGGTACGACGACATTGCTCCCCGAATCGTTGGACGATCGCGATCAGGTCGTAGCGATCGACCAGATCAGCATCTGCGAGCGCATCGAGCCAGTCGGCCAGCGGCTCACGCAGCCATGGCATGTCGTCCCAGAAGTACCCGAGGATCTCCGCAGCGACAGCCGGCTCGGCGAACTCGACCCGCTGATCGGAGGTGATCGAAAGCTCGATTCCGAACCTTTCCAGCGACTCCTTGACCCCAGAGAGCTTCAGCGGGTGTTCACGGTCGTCCTCCGACGGTTGCAGCAGCTCCAGCAGCCGCTGCTGGGCGACGAAAATGGTTCGGGTCGACTGACCATGAAGGAGCGCCGTTGCGATCAGCAAGGCACGGGACCGCTGTTCGTCTGCGGACTGCACGGCACCGGAAGCCTTGCGCTCCAACCGCTCCCCTGAGCTGAGAACCTCCGCGAGCAGCGCATCCGCGTCCGTGTCCGGTTGATCCTCGTGCGCATCTCGTACCTGATAGGCCAGTCGAACCAGCTCCGTCATCGTCGCCGCCGCGAACGTCTTGCGATAGCGATACGCATTCCTGACATGTACGCCGTGCGCCGCGAGCTGACGCTCGAAGACCTCGAGCATGTCCGGACGTCCGATCTCGACGACGTACTGCTGGAAGTCCGGTCTCAGCTGCTCGCGGTAGTGATGCGGCAGTACGACCACGAGCTTGGCCTGACGGCTGAGCAGCGCGGGCAGGAGTTCGTGCAGGCACGACTGCTGCTCAGCGAACAAGTTGGCATCGACCTCCGACAGATCGAACAGCAACCTGTCGTCGGCGCGGACATCTCCGGCGCCGAAGATCCGTCGCTCGACCTGAGCGGCCTGCAGCTCGGGCTCTGGTGGCACGAAGCGGACGGCGGTCGCGGGCGTGATGCCGGCCGACAGCAGCATCAACCCGGCGGTTCGACGACCGCTGTTCGCCGCACCACTCAAGATGACCACGCCCTCCGGTTCCGCGAGCAGCTTCGCAGCCCGATCGAAGTTCGGCGGCGTGACGAAGCAGCGCCACAGCCTCTGGAGTTGGGAAGGCGCGAGGTCGTTGGCCCGGGCCTCGCGCCGCGGGTAGTGGAACAGCAACTGGTTACCGCTACCGGTGTGGATCGGACCGGTAGGCTGATTGACCTCGGTGGCGGCGCGGTCGGCGGGCGTGGCCTCGGGTGGGACGTCTGTCGACCTGGTCGCTGGTGCCGGCACGGCTGCTGCCGTCATCGTTGGTATCCGTGTGGATCGGTCGCGTGCTGCGGCGCGTTGTACTGCGCCCCGCTACCGGTGTGGATGGGTCCGCTGGCACCGTTGATCTGCACACCGAAGCCGCTCGATGAGCCTGCGGGGTTTGGAGGCCCAGCGGTGTCCGCAGTCGGCGGCGGGCTCCACCGCGACCCAGCCAGGAACCCGTTGCTCAGCAGGCCGGCCGAAGGCTTCGGCACTCGCAGGTACGCCTGCCCTTGGTAGGTCTTCACCTTCGCGCCGACTTCGACGTACAACGACTCCGCCTCGTCGGCGCGTCGGGACAGGACGGCGTCCTCGTACACCCGCCGCGAAACGATTGCTGCGACGTGCGTGACTTCGGGATCCGAACCGTTCAGCAGGTGCCGTACGGGGTCGCTGTCGAGCAGGCGGTGCAAGGTCACCCGCTCGGTACCGCTGCCGTCACCCAGGACGTTGCCGCCGGAATCGACGATCGGACCGACATTGATGCTGACCCGGAACCGAACCGGCCCGTTCCACCCGTACGGCCGGTTCCGGTTGCGTACCTCGAGCTCTTCCTGCAGCGCGGTCAGGTACGGATTCAGCAGGTGCGGAAGCAACGCCGAGGGCAGCACGATCGCGTAACCGTCACCCGTGGTCCCGTGCGAGGTCTTCCGCGACCACACCCCGGCGAGCCCCGCCCGGTCGAACGCCGCCTGCATGATCTCAGGGATCAACCTGGTGAGATCGGTCTGATAGCGGCCGGCATTGCCGCTGTAGTCCTTCATGTCGACGACCAACAAAGCGCGGTACGGCGGAAGCTCGGACACGCCTGTGTAGCGCGAATCCATGGGAGTACTCATCGTTGCCTCCTCGGTCTCAGGACGGTCCCTCAAGGGTCGGCCGAACGACCTCGCCGGTTTGTCCGAAATCGGACAGCCAGGCCGTGATACGCACCTCAGACCCGGAACGCCTCCGCCAGCCGGCCGAGATCGGCGACCACCAGCTGCGGGCCAGGTGCGAGGGCACCCGACGCGCGCAGATTGGTCAGCTGATCGGCGACAGTGCTCCGCGCAAGGCCCAGAGAACCCGCCAGCTCCTCTTGAGTGAACGGCACCCGCATCGGGTGCGGTGCTGTCGCCGGAGCCACGACGACCGTGTCGTGCAGCAGTCGGGCGATCCGGCGCCGAGCTGAGCGGTGCGCGAGGTCGACCTGCCGCGACACGGCCTGGTCGAACTTGCCGACGACGTACTGATGGAACACCGGTGCGAGTCCGTGTTTGACCAGAAAGCGATCCAGCTGCACAGCCGACAGGTAATGCGCTGTACAGCGATCCAGCGCCTCGACAGTCGCGGTACGACGTCCCGCCTTGCCCGCCAGCTCACCCAGCAGATGGCCCGCTCCGCGGATCGTCAGCAGAAGCTGCGCTCCGTCCTCCGCTGTGGCGAGGAGCTTGACCCGACCGTGGTCGAGTGCCAGGACGAAGCCTCCGGTATCGCCCTGCCGAAGGATCGTCTGGCCCGGGTGGTAGCTCCGCAGCGTCCCTTCGGCGAGCAGTAGCGTCCATGCCGCCGGCCCGATCAAGTCCTGGAACGTCTGCAGTGAACCCAACCCGATCACACCCCGTGACTGACCCGCCGCGACCACAGACGAGTTTCGCACGAGCGCTGTAGTCGAGGGGTTGCGGTGCGTGTCGGTCAGCCGGTGAGGGAGCGGAGGGCTCGGCGGGAGGGGGTGAGGAGGACGGGTTTGTAGGGGCAGGGCTTGTCGGTGAGGGTTTCGTAGGCGCGGATGGCGCGGTCGGCGGCGTCCCAGCCCTGTTCGGCGGGGGTGCGGCCGCGGCCCCGGTTGCGGACCAGGGCGCCGTAGAAGGCGGAGCAGAAGACGGTGGCTTCGTACCAGCCGATGACGGCGCTGGTGCCGATGTAGGTGATGTCGTCCTGGATACAGTCGCGGATGGCGCGCTGCCATTTGCCGATGCCGGTCTTGCAGCCGTCGGCGATCACGACACCGCTGGCGATGCCCCACTGCCGGTCGAGGAACCAGTCGGCCAGCGAGCGCAGCGACACCTGGGTCTCGCCGTCACTGGACAGGAACGACGGTTCCTCGCTGTGGTCACCGTGTGCCATCACGTGCAGCACGTTCGAGGGGGTGGTGAGGGCCGAGAAGGCGGTCTCGTGGTCACGGGTGCGAACGAAGTTGACGTCGAGGTACGGACGGTCCCAGCCGGCGTTGATGTTGCCGGTGATGCCCTGCACGAACGTCATCGACGCGTCGAACGAGCTGTCCAGTCCCAGATCCACCAGAGTGATCAGCCGATTCCGCATTCGCCCACCCCTCCCACGTCCCTCGGTCCCGCCGGGCCATCGGCCCGGGACCATGATGAACCCGCGGGCCATGATGAACCCGGGGACCATCATGAACCCGGGCACCATGATGAACCACAGCACCGACAATCCGCGCCCCGCCGGGTCAACGGATGAGACCGCCGGACCACAGCCACCGACCGAAGGAGACACCAGATGACCGAGGCACCGACCGTCACGCTGAGTCACGGATCCGCGATGCCGCGGATCGGGCTAGGGACGTCGCCGCTCAACGACGCGGACGCCGAGCGGGCGGTGGCCACAGCGCTCGAGCTCGGGTACCGGCTGATCGACACCGCGGAGAACTACCGCAACGAGGTCGGCGTCGGGCGCGCGCTGAAGAACGTCCCACGGAACGAGGTGTTCGTGACGTCGAAGTTCAACAAGCGCTGGCACAGCGTCGACGGCGCGCGGCAGGCGTTCGAGGCGAGCGCGGAGAGGCTCGGCGTCGAGTACCTGGACCTGCTGCTGATCCACTGGCCGAACCCCGACCAGGACCGGTACGTCGACGCGTGGCAAGGACTCATCACGCTCCGTGAGGCCGGACTGGTCCGCGCGATCGGTACGTCGAACTTCAAACCGGCGCACCTGCAACGCCTGATCGACGAGACCGGCGTCGCGCCCGAGGTGAACCAGATCCAGCTGAGCCCGGTGTGGGCGAGGACGGTCGAGCGGGACTTCCACGCCCGCCACAACATCGTGACCGAAGCGTGGAGTCCGCTCGGCAAGGGCACCGACCTCCTCACCCACCCCACCGTGCAGAAGATCGCCCAGGCCTACGACCGCTCCCCCGGCCAGATCGTCCTCCGTTGGCAGACCCAACAGAACATCGTCCCGATCCCGAAGTCGGTCAACCGCGAACGTCTCGCCCAGAATCTGGCCGCCTTCGACTTCGACCTCACCGACGAGGAGATCACCGCACTGACAGCACTCGACGGCACCAGCCGGCCACCGGCCGACTCCGACCACACCGGCCACTAGTGCCAGCGCTACTCCTTCACAGCGATGTAGTACGCGTTGAAGGCGTCGGCTTCTACATGCTTCCGGGTGACCGCTGCGAAGCCGGCGTCGCGCAGCATCTCCGTGGCCTTCTGGTGACCCCAGACCGTTCCCAATCCCTCGCCGCCGAGCGACCGCGACACAGTGACACAGTGCATGGCCGAAATGCCGTACAAGAAGGTGGCGAACGGGTGATCGAGGTTCTCCTCGACCCGGCTCGACGCCTCGATGTCGACCATCAGGAACACCCCACCCGGCCGGAGGGCAGCCGCGATCGCGGCCAGCACGTCGGCCGGACGCGCCTGGTCGTGGATCGCGTCGAAGGCGCTGATCAGATCGAACCGTTCGTACTCCGCCAGCTCGGCGACATCGCGGACGACGAACTCGGCGTTCGCCAAGCCCAGGGTGGCGGCCTCCGCCCGCGCCGCGGCGATCGCTTCGGTCGAGAAGTCGTACCCGATACACCGGCTGCGTGGGTACGCGGCCGCGACCAGATTGAGCGCATGACCGCTGCCGCACCCGATGTCGGCGACGTCGATGCCCGCCGCCAGCCGATCCGGAAGCCCCGGCACCAAAGGCAAGATCGTGTCCAGCAGGGCCGCGTCGAACACCGAGCCGCTGCTCTCCGCCATCAGCCGATGGAACTCGGTGAACTCCGAGTACGGCACACCACCGCCGTTCCGGAAGCACTCGACCACGAGCGGCTCGACACCAGCCAGCAGCGCGACGAACTGGATCGGGTTCGCGAGGTTGTCCGGTCCTGCGGACCGGGTGAGGCACGCAGCGTGTTCCCGCGGCAGCCAGTACGTCCGCGCGCCTGCGTCGTACTCGACGACCCGGGCGACAGTCATCGCGTCCAGCCACTCACGGACGTAGCGCTGGTTCAGGCTGCTCGCCGCTGCCACCTCCGAAGTGGTTGCCGGTGGCAACTCGGCGAGGGTGTCGAAGAGGCCGGTCTGGTGCCCGATGCTGATCAGCAGCGCGAGCGTCCCGTCGTTCAGGACGCCGCTCATCCGGGCGCCGAAGGCCTCGATGCGTGAGGTGTCCAGTAGCACGTCGGTCATTGTTCCTACCTCCCAGCGGCAGCATCGCTCCGGGAGCAGCGGCCGAACATCGGTGAACTCGCCTATTGGCGCAGTTGGGTGAGGCGGGCGGCTGCCTCGGTCCGATTGCGTACGCCGAGTTTGGACAGGATGCTCGCGACGTGGTGCTCGACCGTACGGCGGCTGATGTACAGGCGGGACGCGATCTCCGGGTTGGTCAGCCCCTCCGCCAGCTCGGTCAGTACGTCGTGCTCGCGCCGGGTGAGCAATCCGGCACCGCGAGGACCGGTGCGTGACGTGGTCACACCCGCGGCCCGAAGCCAGGCGGCAGCCGCCTCGGCGTCCATCGCGGCGCCGAGATCCTCGAAGACCGCCAACGCCGCCTGAGCCTCGGCAACCGCGGACGCCGGATCGTCGACGGTCATCGCCTCGGCCAGCATCATCCGCGTCCGTGCGACCTCGAAGGGCATCTCGAGTAGCCCGAACCACGTCTGCGCCGCCGACAACCGCCGTACCGCGTCGCGATGCCGTCCGTCCGCCGCCAGCGTCAGCCCGCACAACCGCGCCGCGCGAGCCGAGATCAAGCCGCTGTCCGTCGTCGCCCCGAGTGCACTCAACCGCGCAGCCTCCGCCGCGGCGCCCGCGATGTCACCTCGCTGGAGGCGCGCCTGCCCCAGCATTTCCCGGAGCCGCGCCTCCTCCAACGGCGAGCTCTCGTCGAGATACCGGTCGATCAGCGACAGCGCCACCGACACTTCACCGCCGGCCAGCTGAATCGCGGCCAGAACAGGTACGGCAACAGGCCGATCCTCAAAGCCCGTGAGCAGCCGACGTGCCTCGGTCAAGCGCCCCTGCGCCAGCCGGAGGTCCGCAAGGAACGCCGCCGCCTCGGCCTGCACCGCCGGTAGCGCGTCGCGCGCCAGGTCGGCCGCGGCGCGCAGCTCGGTCTCGGCGCGTGACCAGTCACCGATCCCCGCGAGTACGGCGCCGTACGACGCGCGGCACGTGGCGTGCAGGTACGGGCACCCGTACCGCTCGACGAACGCGTCGACGGACCGCATCCATTGCACGACGCGGATGAAGTCGGCACCGCGCACGCAGGACCTCATCAGCAGGCAACTGGTGAAGACCACGGTGTCCGGCCGGGTCCCCTCCCCGCCGAGCGCGCCGGCCATCGCCTCGTCGAGCAACTCGGTGCCCTCGAGGACATGGCCGTTGTTGATGAGCGCCCAGCCCCACAGACTCAGGGCACACAGCTCCAGGTCGAAATCGGACGCCTCGACCGCGACACCGTACGCCGCCTCGCACTCGGCGACGACCCGCGACGGGTCGTCCGAGCAGGCCACGCGGGCGAGTGACGACCAGGCCGCCAGCACCGGGTCGCCGACCTGTTTCGCGAGCCGGGCCGCTCGTGCGGCCCAGCCTCGGGCCGCGGCGCGGTCGCCGAAGTTGGCGTCGTACAGGAAGCTCAGCCCGATCGCGGTGAAGACGGCCTGTGCCGGGTCGGTCCGGCGGAACTGCGCGTAGGCCTGTTCCCAGCAGGAGAAGGCCTCCCGGACCTCGCCGAGCCACCAGTGGGCGTCACCGAGCCCGGCCAGACCTCGGGCCGTTGCCGAGATACCGACCGCCTCGCCGAACGCGGCCCGGGCCGCAACCCAGTCTCCGGCGCCGAGCGCCTTCTCCCCGGCTGCGAGGAGACCGTCGATCCCCTCCACGCCTTCGACGGTAAACGCGCTGCGGCCCCCGGGGGAAGTGGGAAGTTCCCGGGGGCCGTGGCGCTTTCAGAGCGAGGTGGCGGGTCGGCCCGCCACGGCTCAGCTGCAGCCGGAGGTGCTGCCGCAGCCCTCGCAGACGTAGCAGGAGCCGCTCGGACGCATCTTGGTACCGCAGGTGAAGCAGAGCGGGGCGTCCACGGAGGTGCCGGTGATCAGCTCCAGCATCTCGGCGGTGGTGTGTGCCTCACCCTTGATCGGCTTCGCGGCGGCCGCGTCGGCCGGCTTCGGCGCAACCTCGGTCACCTCGGCGGCCGGCTCGACCGACTTCAGCGACTCGGCCTCGGACACCTCGGTCGGCACCGGCTCGTACGAACCCGTGTCGAGCTGCCGCGCCCGCTCCTCCGCCGAGTAGATGCCCAGGGCGGCCCGGTCCTCGAACGGCAGGTAGTCCAGGGCCAGGCGGCGGAAGATGTAGTCCATGATCGACTGCGCCATCCGGACGTCCGGGTCGTCGGTCAGACCGGCCGGCTCGAACTTCAGGTTGGTGAACTTCTGGACGTAGGTCTCCAGCGGCACGCCGTGCTGCAGCGCGATCGAGATCGCGATCGAGAACGCGTCCATCACGCCGGCGAGCGTCGAGCCCTGCTTGCCCATCTTGAGGAAGACCTCGCCGAGCCCGTCGTCCGGGTAGGAACCGGCGGTCATGTAGCCCTCGGCGCCGCCGACGGTGAACGACGTGGTCCGCGACGGCCGCGACTTCGGCAGACGCTTGCGGGTCGGCCGGTACTCGATCACCTTCTCGACGATCTTCTCGGCGACCGCGGTGTTGGCCGCCTCGGCCTTCTTCGCCTTCGCGTCCGCCAGCGGCTGGCCGACCTTGCAGTTGTCGCGGTACACCGCGAGCGCCTTCAGGCCGAGCTTCCAGCCCTGGAAGTAGACGTCGGCGATCTCCTCGACCGTCGCGGTCTCCGGCAGGTTCACGGTCTTCGAGATCGCGCCGGACAGGAACGGCTGGGCCGCCGCCATCATCCGCACGTGGCCCATCGGCTTGATCGCCCGCTCACCCATCGCGGTGTCGAAGATCTCGTAGTGCTCCGGCTTCAGCCCCGGCGCGTCCACGACGTGGCCGTGCTCGGAGATGTACTCGACGATCGCCTCGATCGTCTCCTCGGTGTAGCCGTACTTGCGCAGCGCCCGCGGCACCGTGGTGTTGACGATCTGCATGGAACCGCCGCCGACCAGCTTCTTGAACTTGACCAGCGAGAAGTCCGGCTCGATACCGGTGGTGTCGCAGTCCATCATGAAGCCGATGGTGCCGGTCGGCGCCAGCACCGAGGCCTGCGCGTTCCGCCAGCCGTTCTTGGTGCCGATCTTGAGCACGTCGGCCCACGCCTTGGTGGCGTGCTTCTGGACGTCCTTGTCGATCTCGTGCATGGTGCGGATCGCGTCGTTCGCCGCGGCGTGCTTGCGCATCACCCGGGTGTGCGCGTCCTTGTTCCGCTCGAAACCGTCGTACGGGCCGACGATGCCGGCCAGCTCGGCCGAGCGCTTGTACGACGTACCCGTCATCAGCGAGGTGATAGCGCCCGCCAGCGCGCGACCACCGTCGGAGTCGTACGCGTGCCCAGTCGCCATCAGCAGCGCACCGAGGTTCGCGTAGCCGATGCCCAGCTGCCGGTACGCGCGGGTGGTCTCACCGATCGCCTCGGTCGGGAAGTCGGCGAAGCAGATCGAGATGTCCATCGCGGTGATGATCAGCTCGACGGCCTTGACGAACTTCTCCGAGTCGAACAGGTCGTCGTCGCGGAGGAACTTCATCAGGTTCAGCGACGCGAGGTTGCAGGAGGAGTTGTCCAGGTGCATGTACTCCGAGCACGGGTTGGACGCGGTGATCCGGCCCGTCTCCGGCGTGGTGTGCCAGTCGTTGATCGTGTCGTCGTACTGCAGCCCCGGGTCGGCGCAGGCCCACGCGGCCTTGGCGATCTTGTCGAACAGCTCGCGGGCGTCGACGGTCTCGATCACCGAGTTGTCGAGCCGCGCGCGCAGGCCGAACTCACCCTTCTCCTCGACCGCGCGCATGAACTCGTCCGAGACCCGGACCGAGTTGTTCGCGTTCTGGTACTGGACGGAGGTGATGTCGCGACCGCCGAGGTCCATGTCGAAGCCCGCGTCCCGCAGGACCCGGATCTTCTCCTCCTCGCGCATCTTGGTCTCGACGAACTCCTCGATGTCGGGGTGGTCGACGTCCAGCACGACCATCTTCGCCGCGCGCCGGGTGGCGCCGCCGGACTTGATGGTGCCGGCCGACGCGTCCGCGCCGCGCATGAAGCTCACCGGGCCGGACGCCGTACCGCCGGAGGACTGCAGCAGCTCCTTCGACGAGCGGATCCGGGACAGGTTCAGGCCGGCGCCCGAGCCGCCCTTGAAGATCAGCCCCTCTTCCTTGTACCAGTTCAGGATCGACTCCATCGAGTCGTCCACGGCGAGGATGAAGCAGGCCGACACCTGCTGCGGCGAGGACGTGCCGACGTTGAACCAGACCGGCGAGTTGAAGCTGAAGTACTGGTGCAGGAGCAGCCAGGTGAGCTCCTGCTCGAAGATCTCGGCGTCGTTCGGCGTGCTGAAGTAGCCGTGCTCCTCGCCCGCCTTGCGGTAGGTCTTCACGACCCGGTCGAGCAGCTGCTTGAGGCTCCACTCCCGGTTGTCGTGGCTGACCGCGCCACGGAAGTACTTGGTGGTGACGATGGTCGAGGCGTTCACGCTCCAGAAGTCGGGGAACTCGACCCCGCGCTGCTCGAAGACCGTCTCACCCGTCTTCCAGTTCTGCTGCACGACGTCGCGACGCTCCCACGTCACCTCGTCGTACGGGTGGACGCCTTCGGTGCTGAAGACGCGCTCGATGGTGAGTCCCGTGGGCGCGTTCTTCCGCCCGCGGAACCCGGCCGCCGACCGCTTGGTCGACCCCGAGTGGCCGGTCACCGTCTCTGTCATGGTTGCTCCTCGCCCTGTGTCTACTGCCGCGGTCTGTCGGGACCGCCCCGTTCGGAGTACTGCGTAACGCCTGATGTCGCCTGATTGTCGCCTGATGTCGCCTGATGTCGCCTGATGTCGCCTGGTATCGCTCCCGGCGCCTCCTGCCCGGCGGCGCCGGTGCTGCTGGAACTACCGTTCCCCCGGTTTGCGTCTATTGGGTCGGCTTCAGCGCGTCCGGCTCGGTGCCCTGCGGCTCCTTCTCGGCCCGCAGCAGCGCGATCTCGGTCTCGAAGTCGTCGGCGGACTCGAACTGCCGGTACACGCTCGCGAATCGCAGGTACGCCACCTCGTCGAGCTCCCGCAGCGGCCCGAGGATCGCGAGTCCGACCTCGTGCGCGGGAACCTCCGGGGAGCCGCTGCCCTTCAGCGCGTCCTCGACCTTCTGCCCGAGACGTGCCAGCTGGTCGGCGTTCACCGGCCGGCCCTTGCACGCCTTCCCGACCCCGTTGATGACCTTCTCCCGGCTGAACGGCTCGGTCGCGCCGGAGCGCTTCACGACCGTGAGCTGCATCTGCTCGACGGTGGTGAACCGCTTCTCGCAGACCGGGCACTGGCGCCGGCGGCGGATCGCTCCGCCGTCCTCGGCCACCCGGCTGTCGACCACTCGGGAATCCGCGTGCCGGCAATACGGACAGTGCACGGCGAACACTCCTCCCGTGACCGCCCGGGAAGGGCGGCTTGTGGATCGACCTGGGGACAACTTGTGTAGAACTTGTGTGCAACCAACCACTACCTGTGGAAAATTACACCCGTGTAACCACTACATCTAGGGATCCTAGATCGCTGCTACGACAGTTTGCAAGCACGCTCCGATTGCCCGCGCGTGTCACAGGTTTCAACACTCCCGCGGCCCCGTGTACTCCCGCGTGGCGCCACCACCACGGCCCGTTCGAGGCGCAAACTACGGCCCGCACGGACTGCTCCACAGTGGCTCGTTCTGGCTCCGCGGAGTACTCCGCCGGCCGATATCCGGTTGTCCACAGACCACCCGGAGCGCTGGTTCGCCGGGCCGCCGAGCCGCCGGTGCGGCGCTGCCGGTCATGCCGGAGGATGTCCGCATGAAGCCGGTGATTCTCGACGTCGACACGGGCGTGGACGACGCCTGCGCGCTGCTACTCGCCGCCCGCCATCCGGACCTCGATCTCAAGGCGGTGACGTGCGTCGGCGGGAACGTCGGCATCGACGACGTGGTGCGCAACACGCTCACGGTCCTCGAGGCCGCCGGCCGGCCCGACGTACCGGTCGCCCGCGGGGCCGCCGTACCCCTGATCCAGCCGGTGCATGCCGCGCGGCACGTACACGGCGAGGACGGGCTGGGTGACCTGGACTGGCCGCGCTCGACACGCAGCCCGGACCCCCGGCATGCGGTTGAGTTGCTGCGCGACGTACTGCGAGACGCGGCGGCTACCGGTGAACTCGTCACGCTGGTTCCACTCGCGCCGATGACGAACATCGCGCTGCTGCTGCGCACCTACCCGGACGCGGCGCGCGGGCTGCGCGAGATCGTGTTCATGGGCGGCGCGGCCGGGATCGGCAACGCGACGGCCGCTGCCGAGTTCAACATCTGGAGCGATCCGGGGGCGGCCGCGATCGTGCTCGCCGCGGTGCGTGAACTGGAGATCCCGACGACCATGTACGGGCTGGACGTGTTCCACGACGTCGTGGTCACGCTCGATCAGGCGCGCGCCCTGAGCGGGTCACAGTCGGCCGAACTGGCGGGGCAGCTGATCATCAAGCGCAGCGAGCGGTACCAGTCGGACGGCGCCGGCATCGGCGACGGCGGCGCGGTGTGCGCCGTGATCGACCCGGCCGGCCTGACCACGCAGGAGTACCCGGTGCGGGTCGAGCTGTCCGGCGAATGGTCCCGCGGGCGGACCATCGTGGACACGCGGCCGGCGATCGACGTTGCCCACGACCCCCGGGCGCCGGCGGCGACGGTTCGGGTCGCGACGGCGGTCGACGGGAAGCGGTACGCCGAGTTGTGGCTGGCAACTGTCAGCTGACCAGCTCGTCGAGTCGCTGCCGGACGCCGGCCAGGAACAGGTCGAGGCCGTCCTCGAAGTAGTCCTGCGCGCGGAAGTCCGCGACGACGGCGGCCAGGCCCCATCGAGCAGTGACCTCGAAGAGGTGGCGCGCCGCCGGCTCCGGTACGCCGATCCTGACCAGCGCCTCGAGCTGAGCGCGGATCAGTTCGGCGCGCGAGCCTTCGCCGTGGTCGCGGTACGGCGTCGCCTTGGCCTGGATGAGTGCGGCGAGGCCGGGGTGGTCGGCATAGAACGCGCGGAGTTCGAGCGAGCCGGATCTGGTCAGCTCGATCCATTCGTCGACGCTGGTGAGCTGCTCGTACGCCGCGGTGTCAGCGGTGAACTGGTCGAACGCGTTCCGGGCCACCAGATCCAGGAGTTCGTCCTTGTTGTGCACGTGGTGGTACAGCGACGGCGCCCGGACGTGCAGCCGGTCGGCGACCGCGCCCATCGTGAGGCCGTCGACGCCGTTCGAGCGGATGACGGCCAGCGCGGCGTCGGCGATCGCGGTGACGGTGAGGCCGGCGGCCGCGTGGGACGAGGGGTCGCGTGCGGTCACGAAACCTCCTTGTTCGGCGTGCTCCGTCGCAGGTACTGTCTAACGCTGTTAGACAGCCTAGTCGAGGACGGCAGCCGTGACCGCATTCCGACCCGCCTACCCGTTGCTGACCGAGCGGCTGGAGCTGCGGCCGCACCGGATGAGCGACCTGGACGATCTCCTCGCGTTCCACTCCCTGCCGGACGTCGTGCGATACACGCCCTGGCCGGTCCGTGACCGGGAGCAGACCCGCGAGGCCTTGGAGCGGAAGCTTCCGCAGGGCGAACTGAGCGGCGACGGCGAGTGGCTCGTGCTGGCGATCGAGCTACGCGAGACCGGGACCGTGATCGGCGAGATCCTGCTCAAATGGGCCAGCGAGGCGAACCGGCAGGGTGAGATCGGGTACGCGCTGCACCCGGCCTACCAGGGCAAAGGTCTCGCCGCGGAGGCGGCGCGGGAGATCCTGCGGGTCGGCTTCGAGGAGCTCGGACTGCATCGGATCGTGGCGATTCTGGACGACCGGAACACGGCGTCCGCGCGACTGGCCGAACGACTCGGGATGCGCCGGGAGGCGCACCACCTGGACGCGTTCTTCAAGGACGACTGGGCGAATGCGTACGTCTACGCGCTGCTCGAGGACGAATGGCGGGCCGTGACGTCTTGATCGAGCACGGCCGCTCCGAGACAGTGCCCTCAGGAGCTGCCGAAGGGGCCGACGATGGGGATCGACAACCAGATCTACAACCGGATCGGCGACAGCTGGTGGGACGAGGACAACCCGCTGAACCTGTTGCACGGGAGTTTCACCGCGGGGCGATTCGCGTACTTTCGCGACGTACTGCAGCGCACCGGGAGGGATCCGGTCGGCCGAACGGCAGTGGACATCGGCAGCGGCGGAGGGTTCCTGGCCGAGGAGTTCGCGCGACTCGGCTGCCGGGTGATCGGCCTGGATCCGTCGGAGGTGTCGGTGCGGACCGCGCTCGGGCACGCGCGATCATCCGGACTGGACGCGCGGTACGTCGTCGCAACCGGTGAACGACTGCCGCTCGCGGACGAGGTCGCCGACGTGGCGTACTGCTGCGACGTACTCGAGCACGTGTCCGATCTGGATCGGGTGATCGCGGAGACCGCGCGGGTGCTGAAACCTGGCGGCATCTACCTGTTCGACACGATCAACCGGACGCTGGCATCGAAGCTACTGGTCATCAAGGTGATGCAGGAGTGGAACCTGACGCGCATCATCGACACCGAACTGCACTCGTGGGCGATGTTCATCAAGCCGGCCGAGCTCGAGGAGGTGCTGCACCGCCACGGCCTTCACCTCGGCGACATCGCCGGCCTCGGGCTGCGGGCCAACAAACTCGGGGTCCTGCGCAACTTCGCCCGCGCGCGCCGCGGCACGATCACCATGGGCCAACTGAGCCGAGCCGTCAACGCCGGTCGCGTCAAGCCCACCAACATTTCCTACCTGGGCTTCGCCACCAAGCCCTCATAACCGCCACCCTTACACATTGCCCATCGACCACCGAAGCCCGCCCAACCGGGTTGACCGTCGCGACTCCTCGGCCCCGGTAGGCCCAGACACCGGCCGGCTCAGACACCGGCCGGCTCAGACACCGGCCGGCTCAGTTGGCGATGGGGATTTGGAGGGTTTGACCGGGGACGACGTCGGCGGGGGTGTCGAGTTTGTTGAGGTCGGCAATCTTCTCGACCACGATCGCTGGATCGTGGCCGGGGTTGGTGGACTGCGCGATCGACCAGAGCGTCTCCCCCGGCGCGACCTGGACGGGGACGGTGTGCGTGAAGTTCGGACCGGGCTCGAGGACGCCGGCGACCCGGAGGCCGAGGACGAGGATCGCCGCGCCGAAGACGAAGACCGACAGCGTGGTCACGAGCAGGCGACCGCGGCGGGTGAGCCGGAGCGGGGCGCTCTCGACGCGCGCCTCGCGCCCCAGGGACTCGCCGGCGCAGGCCCGGACCGACAGCGGCTCGGTGACCGCTCCCTCGATACGCACCCGCCGACGCGGGGCGACGTGCGTCTCCTGGGGCGCCGGCGACACAACACGAAGTCGCCGCGGCATTGTCGCCGGGACACGGCCCGCCAGGCGAACCTCGTCGCGCTCGCGGACGTGAGCCGGGACGCCGGTGGGCTCACCGGCCCGGTCGCGGTCGTTGGCGGGGACGCGGACGTCGGGCGAGACGCGGGCAGCGGCCGGGACGCGGGCAGCGGGCGAGACCCGGGCGTCGGCCGGGACGCGGGCAGCGGCGTGGTGACATGGGTCGAGGTGGTCGGAGGGCGGCGCGGGGACGGCGCGCAGGGAGCGGGAGCGGTGCTTCGCCGGCAGACTCGCGGCGGCTGCTGTGCTCATCGGATCCTCCAAGACCTCGGTCGGTGCGCGTTCTGCGGTTGCTGGTTCTTGTCTATCGGCTGCCTCCGACAGTTTCCGGAGCCGCGGCCGGTTCGACCGACCCGAACACCTGTTCGATCGAACGCCTGTACGAATGATTAACCGACAGCAGCGCGTCGCGCAACCACCCCAACCGGGACACGCCCGAGGAAATTTCCTGCCGGGGAAGCACCCCGCGTGCGCCTTATAACCCGACACCCGAACAAAGGTGCGAACCGACACGCCTTCGAACAGATGTTTGAAGAATCTCAGGATTCGGTCTACGGTCGTGTCTGTCGA